>JBGSMR010000042.1:0-15135 GCA_041740065.1 Chthoniobacterales bacterium | reverse complement strand
GAGCGATCATGATTGCGCCGGTCTCGGTCTGCCACCACGTATCCACAATTGGACAGCGGCCACCGCCGATTTTTTCGTGATACCACATCCATGCTTCCGGGTTGATAGGCTCACCCACGGTGCCCAATAAGCGCAGCGAGGACAGATCATGTTTGGCAGGCCATTCGTCACCCCATTTGATGAACGCGCGAATCGCCGTCGGTGCTGTGTAGAGGATGGTGACACCGTAGTTCTCGATGATTTCCCAGAATCGGTCGGGCTCAGGCCAGTTTGGTGCGCCTTCATACATGACGCATGTGGCACCATTGGCGAGGGGGCCATAAACTAAATAGCTGTGCCCGGTAATCCAGCCGACGTCCGCGGTGCACCAGTAGACATCATTCTCGCGCAGGTCGAAAATGAACTTCGTGGTCGCGTAAGTGCCCGTGAGGTACCCGCCACTGGTAAGGAGAATGCCCTTCGGTTTGCCGGTCGATCCGCTGGTGTAAAGGATGAACAAGGGATGCTCGCTGTCGAACCCGACCGCGGGGCAATCGGCGTTGACGTATTCCATCTCGCGATGCCACCAGACATCGCGACCCTGCTCGATGTGGATGTCCAGATTTGTTCGACGGAAAACGATGACTTTTTTAATTTCGGTATTTCCCCTGATCGCATGATCGACGTTTTGCTTGAGCGTGACGATCTGTCCGCGCCGATAGCCACCGTCCGCAGTAACGACAACCTTGGCACCGGAGTCTGCCAGTCGGTCACGGATGCTGTCTGAACTAAATCCGCCAAAAACAACCGAGTGAACCGCGCCGATCCTCGCGCATGCAAGCATTGCGATCGATGCCTCGGGAATGAGCGGCATGTAAACCAACACGCGATCACCTTTGCGCACACCATTTCGTTTGAGGACATTGGCAAATTTGCAGACTTCGCGGTGCAGTTGGTGATAAGTAAGCGTGCGTTTTTCTCCGGGTTCTCCTTCCCAGATGATGGCTGCCTTGTTGCGTCGGTGCGTGCTCAGGTGGCGGTCGAGGCAATTCTCAGCGACATTGATTTTGCCACCCACAAACCACTTTGCGAATGGGCATGCCCATTCCAATACCTTCGTCCATTTTTTTTGCCAAAGAAGCTCGCTGGCCTGCGAGGCCCAAAATTTATCAGGACGCCTGATCGATTCGTCATACACGCGGCGATACTCGGCGAGACTCGAAAAGGCAGAGAGCTTGGAGAACTCCTTGGCTGGCTTGAAGACACGGGTTTCGATCAGGTGCGATTCAATGTTTTGCGACATAAAGGGGAGCAGGGGTGGAATTAGAGGCCAAAAGGATAAATGAATTCGAAGGAAATCACAATTGCATCGATCAACGAATTTCAAGGCCGACTCGCCCGGAGGATTATGGGCAGGCGGGCTTGGTCGCAAGTGCGAGCATCGTCTGGAAGTTCGGGGCTTGTTTTTCGCGAGCCACAATGGATACGGTCACTCGTTCAAAGCCCGCAGTAACAAGCATCTCGTGGAGCTCAATCTCAGCAAATCCGAGCCACTCGTGAGCGTAAAGATCCCGAGCTTGCTCGTAGGTGTGTATTGCGAGGTCCAAGATGACAATGCGACCGCCGGGACGCAGGATGCGATAGGCCTCGATCACGGCACGCTGCGGATGCACAGCGTGGTGGAGCGCCTGACTGAAAAGAGCGACGTCCACGGCCTCGTCAGCGATGGGAATTTCTTCGATGTCGCCGTGACGATACTCCAGGTTGTCGAACCCATGCTCGCGTGCTAACGCCTCGCCAAACTCGACCATTTTTTCGGAATTATCCACTGCGATCACCCGCTGCGCATTCCGGGCGATCAGTTGTGATAGTGTGCCTTCTCCCGCGCCGAGATCTGCGATCACCATCGGCGGCAGAAGCCCGAGGAGCGCATGTCCGAGCGCCTGCCACGAACGACCCGGGATGTAGGTGCGACCGAACTTTCCTGCCAAACGATTAAAATATTCTGCGGCCCGGTCCTTGCGTTTTCGTAGCGAAAGCTCCAGGGCTGCCACGTCCCGGCGAGATTCCGGGATTTCCGCACAGGCCGCCTCGATAAGTCCCGCCAGCGGAGATCCCTCCGGTAACTCCGCGCGATAGAATATATTCTTTCCAACCCGACGGTCCGAAACGAGCCCTTCGCGCTTCAGTTGCGCCAAACTCGCAGACACCCGGCTCTGACCCAGCCCAAGGATTTCCTGCAACTCCGCGACCGTAAGTGCCTCCGCTCTGAGCAATCGCAAGAGACGCAATCGTGTCGGTTCTGCCAGCACACGAAGCGATTTTATAATTGAAGCCATTGACTTATGAAGGTATCCGTATACTTTCATAAGTCACCTCAAAACACTATTATATGTCACGTCGTTTTATATTTTCATCGGAATCGGTGGGCGAAGGCCACCCGGATAAAGTTTGTGATACCATCTCGGATGCCGTCCTGGATGCCTGTTTAACGCAGGACAAGAAGAGCAGGGTCGCGTGCGAGACGTTTGCGAAAAGCAACGTCGTTGTTGTCGGCGGAGAGATTACGACGAAGGCAAAACTCGATTATGTCGCGATCGTGCGCGATGCGGTGAGGGAGATCGGTTACGTCCACGACGACGATGTTTTTCATTACGACCGGATTTTTGTGACGAATTTGCTGACAGCACAATCCCCAGACATCGCCCAAGGGGTGGATGCACGGGATGCGGAGGGCAAGGGCCACTCGGAGCAAGGGGCAGGGGATCAAGGTCTCATGTTTGGTTTTGCCTGCGACGAGACACCGGAGCTGATGCCCGCGCCGATCATGTTTGCCCATCGTCTGGGACGTGAGCTCACCCGCATTCGGAAAAGTGGCGAAGCCAAATGGCTGCGTCCTGATGCTAAAAGCCAAGTCTCGGTGATTTATGAAAATGGGAAGCCTGTGGGGATTTCCAACGTCGTGATTTCCACGCAGCATGCGGACGGAATCAAGCACAAGATAATCCGCGACTTCCTCATCAAAAATGTTGTTAAGCAGGTGCTGCCCGCAGATTTTCTCAGCAGTAAGACGGAGTTTCTCATCAATCCTACCGGGAACTTCGTGATCGGCGGTCCGCAGGGAGACACTGGGCTCACCGGCCGCAAAATCATCGTTGACACCTATGGTGGCATGGGCCGTCACGGCGGTGGTGCATTCTCCGGAAAAGATCCATCCAAGGTGGACCGCAGCGCTGCATACATGGGGCGCTGGGTAGCCAAGAACGTGGTCGCATCGGGTCTCGCATCCAAATGCGAAGTCCAATTCGCTTATGCCATTGGCTACCCTGACCCGGTCAGCGTGCATATCGACACGTTCGGAACCAATCAGGTTGATGAAGAAAAAATCGAGAAGGCCGTCAACGAAGTCTTCAGTTTCAAGCCCGCCGATATTGTGAAGCAGCTCAATCTGCTGCGTCCTATTTACAGCAAAACCACGAACTACGGTCACTTCGGAAAATCCGACGCCGACATCACGTGGGAAGCCACCAACAAAGCATCTGCCCTCAAGAAGGCCGCCAAGTAAAATCCAATTTATATGCCAACGAAATCCCGATCCAAAGCCACCGCAGCCGCAGCCGTCCTTGCAGAAGTGACCGCCGCCACTGCCAATCTATCCAAATACGCCGCGGCCACTCCGGCCGGCAAAGATTACGTCGTCTCCGACATTGCTCTCGCCGCATGGGGCCGCAAAGAAATTGCTGTCGCCGAGCACGAAATGCCGGGCCTTATGGCGGTGCGTAGGAAATACGGCAAGGAACAACCTCTCAAGGGCATCCGCATTACGGGATCGTTGCACATGACGATCCAGACCGCTGTCCTAATCGAGACGCTTACAGATCTCGGTGCGGATGTCCGCTGGGCAAGTTGCAACATTTTCTCCACGCAGGACCACGCTGCCGCAGCGATCGCGGCCACCGGAACGCCCGTCTTTGCATGGAAGGGTGAGACGCTCGAAGAATATTGGGATCTTACGCTCAAGGCAGTGACCTTCCCAGGCAAGCTCGGACCCCAGTTGGTTGTTGATGATGGTGGAGACGTCACCCTCCTCATCCACAAAGGCTACGAGATGGAGCAGGGCAGCAAATGGGCCTACGAGCCGGAAACAAACCACGAGGTCTCGATCGTTAAGGCACTCCTCCGTCAAACCGCAGAGGAACGCCCCGGGTTTTGGACTAAAGTGGCCAAAGCGTGGAAAGGGGTTTCGGAAGAAACCACGACCGGTGTCCACCGGCTTTATCAATTGGCTGAGCAGGGCCAACTTTTGGTGCCCGCCATTAACGTCAACGACTCGGTAACGAAGTCGAAATTTGACAACCTCTACGGTTGTCGCGAATCCCTCGCGGATGGCCTCAAGCGGGCTACTGATGTCATGATTGCTGGTAAGGTAGCCGTCGTGTGCGGTTATGGTGATGTCGGCAAAGGCAGTGCCCATTCGCTTCGCGCCTACGGTGCGCGCGTGGTCGTCACCGAAGTCGATCCGATCAATGCGCTCCAAGCTGCGATGGAAGGCTTTGAAGTCAACACCATCGAAAGCACACTTGGAGTCGGAGACATCTATGTCACGACCACGGGGAACAAAGACATCATCACGCTGAAGCACATGCTTGCGATGAAGGACCAGGCCATTGTGTGTAACATCGGTCACTTCGATAATGAGATTCAAGTCGAAGAGCTCAAAAAACACAAAGGCATCCGCCTTGAGAACATCAAGCCGCAATACGACCGCTACTTCCTGCCTGGTGGGAAGAAGAGCATCTATCTGCTTGCAGAAGGCCGCCTCGTCAATCTGGGTTGCGCCACTGGGCATCCGAGCTTCGTCATGTCCACCTCGTTCACAAACCAAGCACTCGCGCAGATCGATCTCTGGCAGAACAAATCCAGCTACAAAAAGACGGTCTATCGCTTGCCCAAAGTCCTCGACGAGGAAGTCGCCCGACTCCATCTCGACAAGATCGGTGTCAAGCTCACGAAACTTACGAAAGACCAAGCCGAATACCTTGGCATCCCAGTTGAGGGACCTTACAAGCCGGAACACTACCGTTACTAGTCCCAGCAAAGGGAAGACGATCTTCCTCACCAATAAAACGCCCGCCGGATGTATCCGACGGGCGTTTTGCTTTCGGGAATACGCGCTGGCGATCTTGAAAATCGTAGTTCCTCTGAACTTTCTCTTTTCATTGCTAGGCCACGCTGGTGGAAGTGCAGAGGGATAGAGCAAGGGAAAAAAATCTCGCGGAAAAGAGCGGGTTGGTGAACCGCGCAAGGCATTCGGGACTCAAAGTTTAACGCTCTCTTATGACGAGAAGAAACCTGGCAGATGACTGCATCCACAAGGCAATAGGAGTCGGGTCCGGATCACCCATGAAACCCGATACGTTTATGACGAATCAGTGCGCGCCGGTAGAAATGCCACGGCGAAGGGATAGTGCTTCAGCATTGATCCCACGGGAAGTTGGTTGCCGTGGTCGTTTTCCAACACTGTGCCAGTGAGAATATCGTGCCATTGGCAACCGCCTTGAAGGTCTGGTAAGTGAATGATGGTATCCTCCCAGGCGCGTCCAGTGAGGTTGTCTCCCATAGATGCCGTGAGACGACTGATGATTACGAGAAGTTGCTTGCCCGGATTCGAACGAAGGAACGCAACACAATGATCCGCGTGGCGTCCGGAGACTTCCAAGCCCAGATAGTCTGCTTGGCGGAAAAAGGCGGCTTCCTCTCGTCGGAAGCGCAGGAGGCGGCGAATGACATCCAATTTGATACGGCCACTTTTCCAGTCGGCGATTAGTTCTTCTGGCGAGGAATTATTCAGCGAAGCCAGCGCTTCTGATCGGATATCGTAATTTACCGGTCGGCGATTGTCGGGATCGACCAAACTGAGATCCCAAAGATCGGTCCCTTGATAGATATCCGGAACTCCGGGGGAGGTGCATTTTAGGATGGTTTCTGACAGAGAGTTCCACATTCCTGGGACAGAAACCTTTTCAACGAGAGGGAGGAATTCTTGTTGAAATGAGGCACCGCTATTTTCATCGAGGATGCTTTCGATAAATTTGCAGACAGCATTCTCCCAGTCCTCATTGGGTTCAACCCAACTGCTGTTTACCTTGCCCTCTTTCAATGCTTTTAACATGTAGGCTTGGATCCGCTCAATCAGTGAGCTTCGCAATTCTGGCGTCATTGTCTCGATTGGCCAAGCTCCCACGAGCGTCTGGTACAGAAGATACTCTTCATTCGGGGAGGGAGCGAAATCCTCATCAACGCGAGTGCGGAACTTTCGATTCATGCGCATCCATTTTGTAACGCCCTTCTTCCAATCATCAGGGATCTCCGAGATGGCTGCCATCCGCATCCGCACATCTTCACTTCGTTTAGTGTCGTGAGTGGACGTGGTCAGCATCGCTTGCGGGAAGTGCAATGCCCGCTCTGAATTCAACCGGTGAAACTCGGTCGTCTTCATTCCGAACTCCCCCGGGTTGCCGCCCACCTCATTGAGGGCAACGAATCGATGATAGAGATAGAGCGCGGTATCTTCCAATCCCTTTGCCATTACGGGCCCGGTGCACTGCTGAAACCGCATTACAAAACGCACATGCTGATCCCGTTGAGCCTCCGAGATATCCTCGGGAAGGCGCATGAATAGGAGGTTGCGAATAAAGTCAAACACAGGCTTGTCGATCGATGGGTTGCGGCGTCGTGCCGCAGAGACTGCTCGGAGAATCACGCGTTCGTCTTCCACGCTCGGCGGACATTCTGCCGTTACGTATGTCCGGTAAACCGGAAAGCAAGCAGTGACTTCCCGCAATGCGCGCGTGAGTTGGTTGCGAGTGAAGTCGCGGTAGTAGCGATGGTTTTCCGAGATTAGGTCCAGCTCACGACCGAGGGCGGTGAATTCGCTGGCGAATGCCGTTTCCATGACAAGGAGCTTCTTCTCGTAAACCACGTCTTGGAATCGCTCCGAGTTTCCCGTGATTCGATGATAGAGCTTAGTAAAACGACCCTCCGTGGCGCTGTTTGTAAATAAGTGCACCAAATGATTGGAAAATTCATATCCTGTAGTCCCGTGGGTCGGCCAATTGAGCGGCAATGTTTCATCGCGCGATTCAACAATTTTCTCCACCAGCAAATAGAGTGGCGGTGGAGTGGTCTCCAATCCATGGAGCCCCGCATACCGGCCTTGAAGGCGGGTTAGGTATTCTCTTGGATCCCAAAGCCCGTCCACGTGGTCAATCCGTAAGCCGGTGACGTCTCCATTTTTGAGAAGCTGAAAGATTAGCTGATGGGCAGCTTCAAAAACTTCAGGGAGCTCAATGCGAATCGCCGCCAATGTATTGATGTCAAAGAAGCGGCGGTAGTTGATCTCCTCCGCTGCTGTGCGCCAATAACAGAGCCGGTACGCCTGCATCTCCAGCAACTCATGCAAGGCATTGAACGATGACGGATCTCCTTCTACTCCGTCGATGGTTGTGAGGGCTTCGCGAATGGCTTTTTCCAGCTCTGGGTCCGACTCGGTCAACCGCGCAAGTTCGAGCTTTGCCTGTGATTTACCCGCGCTCGAAAACATGCCAATGCAGGCATTCAGGCGGAGCTGGCCGTCTGGTGACAGCGTGGGCAGCGCGCGTTCGAGAATCGATGGAACCGACTGCGGACTGATAGGAAGCCGCGATTCGTAACACATCAGGAAGATTGCACCCTCCTCGTAGTTGAGGCGCAAAGCGCCACTTTCGAGCACGACACCATATCGATCTCCCAGAATCGGTAGAATTACTTTTTCGGCAAAAGCCTTCTTGGTGAGATACCAATCGATATCGAAATATTTGGCAAAATTAGACGCGGTTCCCTCTTCCAGCACATCCATCCACCACGAATTCAGCGACTCGCTGATTCCCATGTGATTCGGAACAAAGTCCATAATCAGCCCCATGTCTCGACGCTGCAGTTCCGATACGAATTTTCGGAAATCCGAGTCGTCGCCGACCGCTGGGTTTATTTGATTGTGGTCCGCGACGTCGTAACCATGCGTGCTGCCGGTCCCTGCTTGGAAAAATGGTGATGCATAGATATCGGTAATCCCCAATCCTTGCAGGTAATCCAGAATCGCAATCGCATCGCGAAACGTAAAGTCCGCATGGAATTGGAGCCGATATGTGGACGACGGAATACGCGGCCGTGATTGGCTCATTTGGGTTCGTCTGATTTACCCTTGCGCAGGGGCTTGCCGTGACGAAATACCGCCAGTGCACGTCCAGTCACGGTGTATTGTCCTCTGGCGGGAATGTGTATGCCCGGCGCGACGAACCCGGCTTCATCCACCGTGTCGATAATCAACTCCCAAGCCGCGCGGCTGCTGCGGATGCGGGGGAGTATAAACGGGACAGGCTCGTGGTGCGCGTTGAAGAATAAGACAAAAGTATCGTCTTTGATCGGTCGTCCCTGCATGTCACGGACATCATCTGTCTGACCATTCAAGAGCACGGCGATGCTCCCGGACAGGCCGGAATTCCACTCCTCGTCGTTCATTTCGTCTCCGCCCGGGTTGAACCACATCACGTCTTTGATTCCCATCCCGCGGATTGGACGGCCTTGGAAAAATTTGGGTCTTCGGAACACGGGATGTTCTTTGCGGAAAGTGATCAATTTCGAGACGTAGTCTCGCAGCGCATTTTGCTCTGGAGTGAAGTTCCATGGGAACCAACTGGTTTCATTGTCCTGACAATAGGCATTGTTGTTGCCGCTTTGAGTGCGTGCGAACTCATCTCCGCCGCTGAGCATGGGCACCCCTTGAGAGAGGAGTAGGGTGGAGAGGAAATTCCGGAGCTGACGCCGGCGAAGCGTATTGACTTCTGGATCCTCAGTGGCGCCTTCTACACCGCAGTTCCATGACGCGTTATGGTTGTCGCCATCTTGATTTCCCTCCTGGTTCGCGTCGTTATGTTTGTCGTTGTAGCTCACCAGATCATTCAGCGTGAAGCCATCATGCGAGGTAATGAAGTTGATGCTCGCGTAAGGGCGCTTGCCATCACTCTGGTAAAGGTCTGAGCTTCCCGTCATCCGGGATGCGAATTCTGGCACCTGACCATCGTCGCCTTTCCAATAACTCCGAATGCAATCACGATATTTCCCATTCCACTCGGCCCAAAGCACGGGGAAATTTCCGACCTGATATCCGCCGTCCCCGACGTCCCAAGGTTCTGCAATGAGCTTCACCCGGGATATAATCGGATCCTGATGAATGATATCAAAAAATGCTGAGAGTCGGTTTACCTCGTGGAGCTCTCGTGCGAGTGTTGATGCGAGGTCAAAGCGGAATCCGTCCACATGCATTTCTGTCACCCAGTATCGGAGGCTATCCATGATCAATTGCAGGGTGCGGGGATGCATCATGTTGAGCGAGTTTCCACATCCCGTATAATCCATGTAATACCGCTGATCGTCCGTCACCGTGCGGTAATACGCCGAATTGTCAATACCCCGGAAACTCAGAGTGGGTCCCATCTGATTGCCCTCACCCGTGTGGTTGTAAACCACATCAAGAATGACCTCAATTCCTGCTGCATGCAGGTTTTTTACCATCTGCTTAAATTCAGCCACCTGTTCCCCAACGATCCCGGAACTTGAGTATCCTGAATGCGGCGCAAAATATCCTATCGAGTTGTATCCCCAATAATTGGCCAGGTCTTTTTGTTGCAGATAGTCGTCATTGACGAACTGATGCACCGGCAAAAGCTCAAGAGCGGTAATACCCAGTTTCTTAAAATAGGTGATGGCAGCGGCACTTCCCATGCCGGCGTAGGTTCCGCGGATCTCTTCTGCAATGTCAGGACACAATTGAGAAAAACCTTTTACGTGGACCTCGTAAATGACCGATGCGTGCAGCGGAATGTCCGGTCGTTTATCGCCTGTCCAGTCGAATGCATCATCCACTACGACCGATCGCGGGATCCCATGCGAGTTGTCCTGATCGTCTTTTTTTAAGTCGGCTTCCTCTTGCCCAAAGGGATACCCAAACATCTCTGGGCCCCAGGAAATCGGTCCCGCAATCGCTCTGGCATACGGGTCGATGAGCACCTTATGTTCGTTGAACCGATGGCCGTTCGCAGGATCAAATGGGCCGTAGACGCGGAACCCATAGCGCTGTCCGTGGCCGATCCCAGGAATAAAACAATGCCACACATGATCCGTGCATTCCGGCATCCGCACCCGCATCGATTCCGGACCGCTATCGGAGGCGCCGAACAGGCATAAATCAACGCCTGATGCATTTTCGGAAAAGAGCGCAAAATTCGTACCTTCTGCGGTGACGGTTGCCCCTAGTGGGTAGGGTTTTCCTACCCAGATTCCATCTGCTGGTATTTGAGTCATAAAATGTGTGCTTCGCTTGCCCACTGGGCGAGGTTTTCGGATTTCGTACGTTCGATGCTCTGAGATGATCAGGCCTGTGCTTGATTGGCAGGGGCATCGTTCCGTACGTCGTGTAGTATACGAGCGGATGCGCGCAATGGAATAAAAAGGAAATTGGGTCGGTAGTTAAGTTCGTATCCAATTTCGTAAACTGCCTTGTCGATCTCGAAGATTCGCAGCAGATAGCCAAGGTCCTCGGGATTGGGCGGGATAAAGTCTGCGCCGGAAGTAGTCGCAGCGTATCCATCGAGAAAATGTCTGGTGACGTCGGTGCGCCAATGATCTGCCCACGGGAGCAGGCGTTGCTGGTCAGCGGACGCATGTTGGGCCAGCACGGACTGCACTGCGTAGTCGAATGACCGTATCATTCCAGCGATGTCAACGAGCGGTGATCGCTTGAGCAGCCGCTCGCCGAGGCTGCGGTGGGGTTCTCCTTCGAAATCGAGGATGGTAAAATCTTTTCCAGTGAGAAGGACCTGTCCCAGATGATAGTCACCATGGACGCGGATTTTTGTCGCTGTGATGCGGTGCTTCAGCAAGTCGCTATAGAGGTCCATGAGCATCGGGCAATGGTCTAGCCATGTGCGCGCCTCCTTTTGAACATCGTCCGGGAGTCGAGTTAGTCTACGCGTGAGCTCTGACTCGATCTTGCGAGCCTTGGTTCTAAGCGATTGATAAAGAGATCTCTGATAGAGTCCGGTGAAGGCCTCAGGGGCGAAATCAGGGCCTGGAAGCGCTTCTAGCGCCCGATGCAGACGCCCGGTGCATTCTCCGAGCTGGATGGCACGTTCGGCGACGTTTCCGCCAATCACCTCAGAGATCGCTGTTTCAACACTCTGCGTGGCAGCGGAAAGGGCTCGCTCAAAATAGCGTCCGAGAGCATCCAGCGCGTAGGTCCATCCGTCTCCCTGATTTTCCACGAAGTTGGTAAGAAGACCGATTACCCCCTCTTCGGCATCGTGCTTCCAGCGGAGCTCTCCATGGTATTTTGGAACATGCGGGAAATCAGCGGCACCCAGCGCGCGCAGAATCTCAGCATCTGGATGAGCGCCTGTTTCGAGTTTTCGGAAAAGCTTAAGTGCCAGACGATAATCATAGACCACCGAGGTGTTTGACTGCTCGGCTCCGAGTAAGTGTGACTGGGTAGCCACGAGGTCGCCTTGTGCTCCCAGTGCCTGTATTTGATAGCCCCCCGACTCCCATGTTTCGCTATCGGAAAAAGTTCGCAAGAGCGCCATTCGAAACGCAGGAAGATACATCGCGTCGCACAGAACCTCCCCGGATTCAAATCGAGCAACCACGGACTGTCCGGCCGCCGATTCGGCTTCACCGTCCGCGACGATCACCAAGGGCAGCGCGTGGGTTACCGACGGGCCGTCCGCATAAGACACTTCAAGAAATAGCATTCTTGCACCTGCTATGGCGGGAATCTCCACATTTCCAGACACTCGCATTTCGCGAAACGTTTGGTGCTTTCCTCCGAACCAACGGCATCCAATTACGTAGCCAGGCAGGATGTTGGACTCAAGCTCATGAATCAGTCCGGAAGACCATTGCGCAGGTAGCGTGAGAGTGCCGACCTGGGCACCGATGCCAGTGGAATTGCTCGGCGGAAGAATGGCGAACCAATAGAAGCCATGAGGACCAACGGTGAGCAGATAGGATGAGTCTGTGATTTCTGGGAGTCTCGTGTTTCCAAACAATTCCTCCGGGGTGTGCCCAACGAATTCTTTGAGATCTAATTCTGTCGCTTGGGTGAACCGAGACAGATTTGCCACGACTAAGATGGTTTCGGATTCATGCCGGCGGAGGAATGTCAGCACCCGCGGATTTCCACCGGGAAGGAAGTCTATGCTTCCGATCGAGAAAGCGGGATGTCGCTGACGCAACTTCAAGATCCTTCGCATCCACCAAAATAACGATGATAAGTTTTTTTGCTGCATGTCCACGTTCACCGTCTCGTAGTGGAACTCTGGATCGATGATTACCGGGAGAAATAACCGCTGGGGGTTGGCACGAGAGAACCCTGCGTTGCGGTCTGCGCTCCATTGCATGGGCGTCCGCACGCCATGGCGATCGCCGAGGTAGAAGTTATCCCCCATCCCGATTTCGTCGCCGTAGTATAGGATCGGCGTGCCGGGCAGGGAGAGCAGGAGTGAGTTGAGCAATTCGATCTTCCGGCGGTTGTTGCCGAGCAGCGGAGCCAGTCTACGACGAATTCCCAAGTTGATTCGCGCCTGCGTATCCCGGGCGAACATGCGGACCATGTAGTCCCGCTCTTCGTCTGTGACCATCTCAAGGGTCAGCTCATCATGATTGCGCAAAAAGATCGCCCACTGGCAATTGTCTGGAATTGCGGGCGTTTGGTCGAGGATGTCGATAATCGGAAACCGATCTTCCTGCTGCATTGCCATAAATAACCGCGGCATGAGCGGGAAATGGAATTCCATGTGGCATTCGTCGCCATTCCCGAAGTATGCCGCAGCGTCCTCTGGCCATTGGTTGGCCTCTGCCAGCAGCATGCGTCCGGGATACGCTTCATCCACATGGCTGCGCAGTTCTCGCAAATAGGCATGCGTTTCGGGCAGGTTTTCGCACGACGTCCCGTCCCGTTCAAAGAGGTAAGGCACCGCATCTAGTCGTAAGCCATCCACGCCCATGTCTAACCAGTAGTCCAGGACCCGGATGACCTCCTCACGGACTTTTGGATTGTCAAAGTTTAGATCCGGTTGGTGGGAATAGAATCGGTGCCAGTAGTAGGCATTTGCTACGGGATCCCATGCCCAGTTCGAGGACTCAAAATCCTTGAAGATAATTCGCGCATCCTCAAATCGGTTTGGAGAGTCATTCCAGACATAGTAATCGCGTTCGACCGAGCCCACGGGCGCCCGGCGTGCACGCTGAAACCAGGGGTTTTGATCGGAGGTGTGATTGATCACAAGCTCCGTAATCACGCGCAGACCGCGCTCATGTGCCTCGTCTAAGAAAGCGCGGAAATCGTCGATCGTGCCATAGCTGGGATTGACTTCAAAATAGTCTGCGATGTCGTATCCATCGTCGCGCAGCGGCGAGGGGTAGAAGGGAAGCAACCACAGTGCGGTCACCCCAAGGTCTTCAAAATAGCCGAGCTTTTCTCGCAATCCGCGAAAATCGCCAATTCCGTCGCCTGTGCTGTCGTGGAACGACCGCACGTGCAATTCATATATTACCGCATGCTTATACCAGAGTGTATCATCAGTCATAAAATCTTATGGAGATCGTATAGGAATGCAGTCATGCGCGTCCAGCATGAGCATTTTGTTGTGCTCAGCAGGAAAAGAAACGCCCGTCGCCGCATGGGAGAGCACCATGCAGAGGCTGGAATCCGGACGGCAGAAAGGTCGAATATTAACCCTTACGCTCTCGTTATTCTCGACTTTCCAGGCAATGGCTGAGCGGCAGAACATTTCCTCGTCGGACTATTTTCTTCGCGAGAAGCGTCGATCGGAGCGAGTCCAATGCCGCGGCCTCAACAAAGACGAGAGCACGTTCGATTTGAGGGCTCAACGCTTGACTACGAAGCATCTGACAGAAACGCAGTGCCGAGGTTGAGGTGGCCCGGATGCGTCGCGTGTGGCGACGCGCACAAATGTTGTCGAGACAGTCAGCGAGCTTTACCAACTTCACCGATTCTGGGGCCTGAGCGAGGACGTTCAAATACAGTCGCTGACGGATCGCGCGCGAGCCGAGTATCGGCTTTGTCAAAAGCGCAACATCGTTGGCGAGATGCCTCCCCATTGCACGCTCAACCTTGGATGGGGATGCGTTACCTTCTTCCATCACGTCATGCAATAACGCGACTGCAATGGCATGACCGTCTCCATGAAATACATCACTCACGATGGTTGCGACACGCATGACGTGATGCATTACCGGTTCGTGGGGATTCGAGCGGAAGCGCTCTTTGATTTGGCTTTGAGCGAATTGGAGGGCTTTGCGGGTGAGTGCAGAGCGCAGCATTTCTTGAATAGGCTTGGCAAATTCTGGATTTGCGGGGATCGAAACCTCGATGATGGAGTCGGGCATCTTACTCATGATTGCGAGTATCGCAGGTTCTATCTGTAATGTCTGTGGGGGCGGACCCCGAGCGAGACCTCAGGCAAAGAATAATGGCGATCTAGAGGGAATGCGATCCCATGAATTCGCCTCCCATCGCTTCCAAATCCGCGATGGAGGTTTCGGGATCGGGTTTGATTTCAATAATCTGAATGCCCTCGACCTCGGGTTTTTCACGATCCTCGGGTGGAAGCCACGGCGATATGCCCCGCTCTTTTAAAAATGCGATGAATGCTTCGCTGAGTTCTGGAGCAACATGAAAACTCGGGTTGGCCTGGCCGCCGGCAGGGGGTAGAAAGACAATCTTCTCGGTAGGTTCAGTGCTCATATGCATCTGATTCGCATGTCAACCGAAGCCCCGGTGTCAGGAATTCCCTGAAATGTCTATCGGGACACATCGTATTCGCATGTTTGCAAGTGATCTTAGCGAAAGGAGCAGGCATCGACAGTGGTGTTCCTGCTAGTGCCGCTACCCAGCTACGTCACGCCCGAAGTCTATGGCGTCACAGGAAGACGCGTGCTGATGTATGAGGAGCGAGTGGAAAACTCTAAATCTCTTTACGTCTGCTGGTGAAGTGATAATCCCTGAGGTCTAGTGGATTCATTCCGCCGGAACTCATG
>JBGSMR010000025.1:0-7296 GCA_041740065.1 Chthoniobacterales bacterium | reverse complement strand
GAACTCCGAAGTTAAAAAAACATCGTTTTGTGCGGAAGGCTGTGGCTGAAAGGGGTTGCAACACCAAAAGCAACCTCAACCCACGCACAAAACAATGCAGACAAAGTTTCACCCGGTTTTCGGTGGTTGTCGGAGCCAGCCGTTTTGCCCACACCGACTGGCTGCGTTCGGACAAAGCACTCCATGCCATGCTGGGGATTACCCGTTTTCCCGGCACCGACACGATCCGCAATCTCTTTGCTCGCTTTACTCAGGGTGCGGTGGAGGCCTTCTGGCGCCCGCTCTGGCTCTGGATTCTACCGATGTTTGTCGCTCCGCCCGAAGGCTTCAGTCTGGACTTGGATTCGACGATCTTTCAGCGCAGCGGTCATCAGCAGGGTGCGGCCAAAGGCTATAATCCCCAAAGGCCGGGTCGAAAAAGTCACCATCCCCTTCTGGCTGTGCTGGCCGAGGCTCCGTGCATTCTTCACGCCTGGCTGCGCAGTGGCAACACCAGCGCCAGTCGGGGGATTTCCGAATTTCTCACAGGGGCGTTTTCTCTCCTGCCCCAGGGTTGGAAGGTGCGATGCGTCCGCGCGGATTCCGGCTTTTTTGCTGAGCAGCTTCTGGAGTTTTTGGTGGCCCGCTTCCTGCCCTATGTAATCGTTGCCCGCATGAGCAGGAACATCAAACTCCAAGCGGCAGCGCTTTGCCATTGGACTCCCATCGATGAGGTCTATGCCGTGAGCGAATTCACCACTCAACTGATGGGCTGGAAAAAGCCCCGACGTTTTGTAGTCGTGCGCGAACGCGTCCGCGATGGTAAATCAGCCCTAGGTCGCAAGCTCATCGACGTGCCCGGCTCCACGTTTCGCATCTTCGTGACCAACCGTGACGAGAATCCCCTGGAACTCTGGCGCGACTACAACAAACGCGCAACCATCGAACAGCGTATCGAGGAACTCAAAGCCGAACTCAACGCCGACGGTTTTTGCATGAAGGACTTCCTTGCCACGGAGTCCGCCTTCCTTTCCGTGCTTTTCACCTTCAATCTCCTGAGCCTTTACCAGAGAGCT
Source organism: Chthoniobacterales bacterium (assembly GCA_041740065.1). Lineage (GTDB taxonomy): Bacteria > Verrucomicrobiota > Verrucomicrobiia > Chthoniobacterales > JAATET01 > JBDNGG01. Next base: position 6,241 of record JBGSMR010000025.1, on the reverse strand, counting down.
ACTCACCCCACCGCTCCTTACCGCCAGCCTGCTACGCTCCGCGCGACGGTCTTTCTTGGAGGCGCCATTCTCGGTCGGGCGGCTCGCAAGCCGGTCCTCTACCTCTCTTCAGCTTGGGGCGGTCTCGAAAAACATAATCCCCTCATAGAGGCCGTTTTAAACTGGATCTTTCCAACTTCGCCGAAGTTCGATTCCATAGCCAACTCTCCTTGAAAAAGGCGTGCTTTAAATCCTACTTTTTAAGCCCCAACTTCGGAGTTCGGGCTGAAGTGTCCGCAGGAACCACGCCACGAACGACGCCAGCGACAATCATTTTCCGAAGCGTCGCGGCGGAATCTTGGACGTATCCCCGCCCACTTTTCTCGTGGAACCAATAACGATCCCTAGTTGATGTCTGATGCGTGGGGAATTGCCTTTGCCCATGCAGCGATCGATTCGATGGCTTTTGTGTTGACCGGTGCCTCGGGATTTATTTGAGCATCAGGCAACCGGGATTGTTTCCGGATTTCTCCGCCTTGCCAGAGATCCGCCTTTGCTGAATAGGGCCCCACTTTACGGGGATCACTCCATGTATGAATCGCTAAAAGAGGGCGTTCAAGGGCCGCTGCCAAATGCATCGGTCCGCTATCCACGCTGATCACCGCAGCTGCGTGGCGAATCAAGCCAATGAGCTCAGGTAGCGTAGTGCGGTTGGTAAAGTCTGAGACATGATGCCCCAAATCTTTTGGACAATCACCCATCCCACAGATCACGACGGGTGCTGGCGCGAGCAGAAAACAGAGGTCGGCTATCGCACCGGGAGATAGCGATTTACCTTGGCCGCGCGCAAACGGATGAAGGAGAATTGCCCGTTCTGGCGCCTTGTCGGGGAGTATGCCTTGAGGCAAGGGAAAAGAGGGGTGGACTGGAATCTCGACGTCGCAGAGCGGCAGCACTTGAAGGTATCGGTCTACGGCGTGTGATACCCCGGCGACCTGCGCGACGGCGTCGAGTAAACAGACAGCTCCCTCCCGGGCGTCCGATAATCCGATCCGTCGCTGGCCAAACGATAACTGGGTCATCAGCCAACTACGCATCAATCCCTGGAGGTCGATCACCAATTCGGGCCTTAGCGCCGGGAGCTTGCTGTACCATCTGAGTGCTCGCGCCCACCCCGCCGGGCCTCGGAATGTATTGCGGGGAAACTCCACGATGCGATCCACGCACGGGATATCTCGAACGAGGGGAGCCCAGCGTGAATCGACGATCCATGTGATTCGAGAGGTGGGGTAAGCCTGTTTCAGCGCATGCACGACTGGCAGGGAGTGGATCACATCTCCCATGGAGCCGGGCTTGACGAGAATGATGTCGCCGGGTGTCACGCGGCTGGACCGGATGGTCATTTTCCAGCAGCCAGGCGATCTGCCAACTTCGAGGGAAGACCTACACTGAGGATGGCTGCTTGCGCACCGGCGAGATCGTATTCAACCCGCCGCAATTCGACTTCCCGCGCTTCGGTATCATAAATGCAGTAGGCTGCACGCCAGTCACCATCCCGTGGCTGGCCTACACTGCCGACATTGATGATATATTTTTTGCCATTTTCCACGGTGAGAATATCGAGAGGAACTGACCGCACAGACCCGTCTCGAATATAGGCTTTTGGCGAGTGCGTGTGGCCGATAAAACAAATGGAGGTATGCTGGTAGCTGAATGATGCAGCGGCATCGAGTTGATTGAAGATATAGCCCCACTTGTGCGGGGTATCGAGGGTGGCGTGGACGATGGTAAAGTCCCGCACTTGGCGTTGAAGTCTTAACTCGCGCAACCAGGCCCGTTCGTCGTCCGTGAGTTGCAGTCGTGTCCAGTTGATTGCCTCTTCTGCGAGGGGATTGAATCCCTCTTGTTCGTCGATCATGGACGCTTGCTCGTCATGGTTTCCTTTGACGACAGGACATTCGAGGTCTCTGATCGCTGCAATGCATTCGCTCGGATACGCGTTGTATCCAACGATATCTCCCATGCAAACGTAGTGCGTACAAAGATGGGCGTGCGCGTCGGCGAAAACCGCGTTCAGTGCGTGGATGTTGGCGTGGATATCGCCGAAAATGGCATAGCGCATAAAATCAGGGAGTTGAAGGTATGCGATTTTCCGCAGGAATTCCAAGCTTGTCTTCCATTTCCTTTAGTCGCGCGATGAGGCCTGGCACGTGGTTCGCGGGATCGGCATCGTAGAGAAACTTCAGGCGGTCGTAGGCTTCGGATTCCCGTCCCTCGCAACGAGCGAGTTCATAGGCTGCCATTCGAGGCAGGTAGGTCCGGCTGGTGTTGAAATCTGCCGCCTGTTGAAAGGCATTTGCCGCTCCGCAGTGGTCTTCCAGCTTGTCTCTCAAGAGGACGGCATAGCGCTCCCACAACATTGCGTTCTTCGGGTTGTTGGCGATGCCGTCTTCGAGCAATTTCTTGCCAAGTTCAAAATATTGCCTTTGGGCGCGACGGCGGAGGAATTCGTTGGGTTCTTCTTTGTTTTCCAGTGCAGCGTTGCTTGCGTTCCATGCCATATGCCAGGATGCCATATCCCAATACAGTGCCGACTTCGGTTGTAAGATAGTCACCGTATCAAACAAGGCTGCCATGCGGCCCCATTCGGTGCGCTCCCACGCAATGTGCGCCTCAATCCAGAGCACTGCTGCCACAAAAGATCGAAAGCCACTGAGTGCGGCGACAAAGCCCATTTGGCTGATCTTGCTTCGTAAGTCGAGGTCGATCCGGGCGGTGCGAAATCCTGCCTCCTGGTGCACCGCATCGATGTGGCGCTCGAGAGGGACTCGTGCAGCACCGAACGCAAGCAGCAGCACGAAAACAATGAAGATCCGTTTTTTCACAGCTCCCGACCAGAAAAGACGACGCAAGCAAACAAATAATAGACGCCAACATACAGCGCTCCGAGTCCAATTGTTTGCAGAAACAAGCCCATCGAAACCGCCGTGCCAGCCACAATATCATCGGCCAGAGAAAATGCCTGTAAGTCAGGGAAAATCAGGGCTACGAGCGCCACCATCCCCCGGGTCCACCATGCAATATCCATCCCCTCCAGCCAATAATCCCTCGCTGTGGCCTGGAGGTGTCCGATGAAATAAACGGCGATTGAGATAATCATCGCAAAGATAGCCGATGTCGCAAATGTGCTAACAAAGAGCGTCAGCGAAGCGAGAAGCGCTGCTTTAAAAAAGATCACGATGACGCCTGGAATGAGATTGGTGTTGAACGCAGAGGCCTGAACTTTTGCAATATATGCAGCGAGCTCCTCAGTCGGAGTGCCAGCCGCATCAGCCATTTGGCGATGCGCATCCGCGATCACCGTTGTTTCCCGAAACCATAGCACCGTAAAAAACATGAGCGCCATTACCAGCGTCGAGATGCCGAGAAGCATGAGGATCCCGATCAACTTCCCCGCGAGGTATTCAAATCTCGGCACGGGTTTTGCGAGGATCGTGTAAATCGTGCGATCCTCAATGTCTTTTGGCAGGATCATAGCCGTTGCAAGAATTGCCAGGAGCGAGGTAAAAATAGACATCGCCCCGAGTGATACGTCCTTGAGCATCTGAAATTCTTCTTCAAACGAAAGCCGTGCCATAAACAGCGAGTTTCCGATGACCAAGAGCGCAAAGAGGAGTAGGAAATAAAAGATCTTCATCCGCGCAAGTTCGGTGAGTGTGTTGGTGGCCAACACAAAGATACGCGAGATCGAGAATGCGGACGGCAGCGCGGGTTTAGAATTCATTGGTTTGGGAGATCGTGGGAGAAGCAGCGGGAAGAGCTTATAACGTCACAGGGTTTTTCGACGAGGTGATTTTCTGGCAGTAAAACGGGTGCCGACATCAGAGCCCGCTACAGCGCCGGGGATCTGACCGGGTTTTCGACCGTCTGCGATCAGCGTTGGGATACCTGCCTCGACGGCGATGCGTACCGCAGCAAGCTTGGCGCTCATCCCGCCCACCGAGTTGGTGCCTTTTTCTGGACGCACCAGCTTCATCGCCGCGTCGACGTTTGCGAATGATGGGATTCTTTCTCCGTTTGCATCCTGCACTCCATCAGCGCTAGTCAGGATAATAAGAAAGTCAGCGCCTGCGAGCAATGCGACTTCAGCAGAGAGGCGGTCGTTGTCCCCGAAGTTCAACTCGTCCGTGGCGACGGAGTCATTTTCGTTGATGATGGGGATGAGTGTTTCTACGGCGAGCAGTGTCTCTAATGTCTGACGTGCATTTTCTCGTCGGCGAAGACTATCGATATCCGGATGCGTGATGAGAAGTTGGGCGGTGCGCAATCCATGCGACGCGAAACAAGCGTCAAATGCACGCATCAGGCGCGGTTGACCGACTGCCGCGCAAGCTTGCTTCATTCGAAGATCCGTCGGGCGCGCCCCGAGGCCAAACACCCCAATGCCCGCCGTCACTGCGCCACTGCTGACAATAACACATTGGTGGCCGGATTTTCGCAGCGTGGAAACTTCAGCACTCAGCCGCCGGAACTGTGCCAGATCGAGCGAGCGCCCATGTCGGCTTGTCAAAATGCCGGTGCCGAATTTAATTACGATACGCATTAGGGTCGGTGTTGAAAAAGGTTAAGGAATCCCGCTTCAACCGCAAGCGGTTCATATACCCCACGTTGGAGATCCGTAGCCAGCGCATCCAGGGCATCCGTACAGCGCAGCCACGCCCGGGCGTCGGCGGCGAATTCTGCATTGAGCGTTGCTGCGGCATTTCGGCGTAGACGCTCGGCAAGGTGGCGATGGACTACTTGGAGCAACTCCCCACGTTTTTGGATCACGGCCGCCTCGGAGGCTGCCTTTACTTGATCTTCCCGATCCTCCAGCCATTTGCCGTCGGTGCTTTGTTTATAGTGAGCCTGCTCGGATTTAAATCCTTCTTGAAACGTCTCGCGGATCGCTTCGCGCTCTTGGCTGAGCACGTCAAGGAAGACGCGCGCAAATTGCAGGCCCGCAGTCTCGCGGGACATCTTCCCACTGAGGAGTTGATTCAATGCAGAGGTGAGGGTGGCGGCGGATTCGGTCTCGTCGGCTGCTCCACTTCCTACGAGATGGATGGGCAGGCAGCGTGACAGGATGGTATCCATAAGTGCTCCAGGCAGGGACGACGTAAGAAAAAAGTGGGACCCAGATGGCGGCTCCTCCAAGGTTTTAAGAAAGGCATTTGCTGCCTGCGGTTGCATCCGGTCAGCATCATGGATCACGGCGACTTTCCTGCGTCCGGCAATGGCTCGCTCGCGCATGGCATGCTCCAAGGTGCGCATTTGCTCGATGAGGATGCGCCGCGATTTTGACTCCGGAGCCACCGAGTGAAAATCCGGATGTTTCGCAAGCTCCGATGCATTCGTGTTCAACAGGCGAACGCACAATGTGTTCACCAGTTCATTTTTTCCAGCGCCGCTTGGACCGCAGATCAAGTAGGCGTGGGCCAAGCGTCCTGCATCGATCGATGCATTGAGCCGTTGGAGCGCTTCAGGAAGCGGAAATGCCATGAAAATTACTCCGGATGTGATTGAGGATTTCGATCGCGAGCACCTCTCGCGGCAAGGACGCGTCGACCAGGCGGACGCGCCTGGGTTCATTGCGGGCAAGTTCCAGATAGCCGGATCGCACGCGTTCAAAAAACTCCGCCGATTCGCGCTCCATGCGATCTAGCCCTTCCCGGGCAGAGATCCGCTCGCGCCCTACCTCCGATTCCAGATCGAGCACAAAAGTGAGCTCGGGGATGCAATCACCCACAGCAAATTGATTGATCAAGGCCACCACCTCGGCGGAGATCGCACGCGCGACACCCTGATACACGGTCGTCGAATCCATAAATCGATCCGAGATGACGACTTTACCAGCGGTCAACGCAGGTTGGATCACCTCCCGGACCAATTGCGCCCGACTTGCGGCAAAGAGCAACAGCTCCGCCTCAGAAAACATCCCTTCGCCGTCTGCATCGTGCTGCAAAAGATGGCGGATCTTTTCTCCAATGGATGATCCGCCCGGCTCTCTCGTGAGCAGCACGCTGCGACCCTCGGATTCCAGGGCAAGGCGCAGCAGCTCGATCTGCGTCGATTTCCCGCATCCTTCCGAGCCCTCAAATGTAATGAATATGCCGCGCTGAGTCATCTGTATCTAGAAAAGGATCCCAAATATCCCCTCCGGATACCAACATCGAATTGCCGCAGGGCGAAAAAATTGCTGTTCTGCGAACGGGCGACATAA
>JBGSMR010000440.1:0-3580 GCA_041740065.1 Chthoniobacterales bacterium | reverse complement strand
GACTTTTCCGAAGACACGTACCGAGTCCTCACCGCGGTGGATGCAGCAGTCATGGTAATTGATGCGGGAAAAGGTATCGAATCCCAGACGCGCAAGTTATTTGAAGTATGCCGGCGACGCGGGGTTCCGATTTTTACATTCATGAACAAACTCGACCGTCCGGCCCGCCCGCCGCTTGAACTGCTGGATGAATTAGAAAGTGTGCTCGGGATTCAGTCCTGTGCCGTGAATTGGCCTCTGGGCGACGGCCCGGAATTTCGTGGTGTTTTGGACCGATCAACGAGTGAAGTTCATTTGTTTGAGCGCACCCCCGGCGGGAGTTTCCGAGCGCCGGTTGCGGTTTCCGGCATCACCGACGCCACGGTACGCGAGGCATTGCCACCAGACGTGCATGCCCGGGTGTGTGAAGAACTCGATATTCTTGATGGCGTCGGCGCGGATTTTTCGCGTGAGTCCATTGCCGCCGGGCAATTAACACCCGTATTTTTTGGCAGCGCGGCAAATAATTTTGGCGTCCAGTTGATGCTGGATGGATTCTTAAAATTGGCGCCCCCGCCGGCACCTCGCCCCACCGCCGCCCGTGTCGTGTATCCGGAAGAGAAAGGTTTTTCGGGATTTGTTTTTAAGATCCAAGCCAACATGAATCCCAAGCACCGCGATCGCGTGGCATTCATTCGAGTCGTATCCGGTAAATTCGAACGCGATATGCTTGTGACGAATGCACGCTCTGGCAAATCGATGCGCCTCGCAAACTCCCAGCGGTTGTTTGCGCAGGAGCGTGAAACAGTGGACGAGGCCTATGCCGGTGATGTGGTTGGCATCGTGGGAAACCAGGACTTTTTCATCGGTGACACCATTGCAGAAGATCCAGAGATTCTTTTCGATGAAATCCCCACCTTTGCCCCGGAGGTGTTTTCCTATTTGCACAACCCCAGCACCGCTCAAGCAAAACGGTTTCGCGAGGGGCTGGAGCAACTGCTCAAGGAGGGTGTCGCCCAGCCATTTGAAATCGTGGACAGTTTGCAACGCGTCGCCTTACTAGGTGCTGTCGGGCCGTTGCAATTTGAGGTGCTCGTGCACCGACTCGAAAATGAATACAACGCTGCAGCTCGGCTCGCTCCAGCGCCTTGGTCACTCGTCCGTTGGATGCCCGATATCAATCCAATAGATGGCCGCCCAGATATCAAACTCCCGACCGGAGCCGCACTGGCAAAAGACTGCAAAGGCAACTGGGCTGTGTTTTTTCCCAGCTCGTGGGCCTGTGACTTTTTCGTTAAAAATAATCCAGACATCGTGTTGTCAGACACTCCCGGCTAGGCGCCGCCATTGGAATAATGCGCACGCAATCTCAAGGCGGACGCAATCAACAAATTTTTAACCAAGAAAATAGAAGGTATTTCCATGATATTGGGTATTCTCCCCACATGATCGGCAATTTGCTCAAACCGGAGTTGCATCAACTCATCGAGCAGCGGAACTTTACCGACTTGCGAAATGCTTTGTGTGAATTCCCTGCACCGGATATCGCAGAAATCTTGGGGGATCTTGATCCCGAGGATTGTGCCGTGATGCTTCGTGTGCTGCCCAATCACCTCGCTGCCGATGTGCTTGAGCACCTTGAAGTCGGCGACCTTGAAAACCTCCTTCGTGCACTAGGCAATGAAGACGTCGCTCGGATTCTGAACGAGATGGAGCCGGATGACCGCACAGCGATCCTCGAGGAACTACCGGCAAAAGCAACACAGCGACTACTCAATATGCTTTCCCCCGAAGAGCGCAGGGTCGCGGTCACGCTACTCGGCTACCCGGAAGGCTCCATAGCAAGACGAATGACGCCGGAATACGTCATGGTTAAGCAAGAGTGGACCGTCGACCAAGTCCTTCAACATCTCCGCCGAATCGGAAAAAAACTCGAGTCGTTCAACCAGCTTTTTGTCGTCGAACCAAGCGGTACACTGGTCGGAGTCATTCGATTGCGCAGCATATTGGTCTCATCCGGAGAAACGCCAGCACAGGAACTCTTTGAACCTCAGACTCTCGCACTGCATGCCTACGATCCTCAGGAAGAGGCCGTCGCAGCCTTCAGAAAATACGACCGGACAGAACTCCCCGTGGTAGATTCAGCCGGGCGGCTCGTAGGGGTGGTAACCGTCGATGACGTCCTCGACATCTCCGAGGAGGAGACCACTGAGGATATGCAAAAGATGGGCGGTATGCAGGCCCTCGACACGTCATACTTGCAAACCGGAATTTTTTCCATGATCCGCAAACGGGTGGTATGGCTAATCCTGCTGTTTTTAGGGCAAATGCTCACCGCGTCTGCAATGGGGCATTACGAAAATGAACTCGCCACAGCGCTGGTCCTCGCACTCTTCATCCCGCTGATTATCAGCAGCGGCGGAAACTCCGGATCGCAGGCATCGACACTGATCATTCGGGCTCTGGCCGTAAGAGATGTCGCACTCCGCGATTGGGGACGCGTGTTTCGCCGGGAGCTTGTGTCAGGAATGACCCTTGGATTGATTCTGGCCGCCATCGGCTATGTCCGCATTGTTCTGTCCCCCAACCGCGAAGCCATTTTCTCGGAACACTACGCGTTACTCGGTCTCGCAGTCAGCTTAAGCATCGTCTCGGTCGTGTGTTTTGGCAGCGTCGTGGGGGCCATGTTGCCCTTCGTGCTAAGTAAGATGAAACTGGACCCCGCCGTCTGCTCAGCACCCTTCGTCGCCACGTGCGTCGACGTCACAGGCATCGTCATCTATTTCAGCGTTGCCCAATTCATTCTTAAAGGAACTCTCCTTTAAATTGCAAAACGCACGAATCGACGTGCAGATTGCAGGAAATAGCTACTCAAAGAGATTGAACCAAGTTTCAATAATATTCTCCATATTGTTTATGTAAATAGACTTACAGAATTCCTCAGCGCGTGGCCCACCCCATGCTAATAATCTCATTGAAGATTATGAAAATGAACAATCCCAAGATCATCACTGTCCTCTCAGCGATCACACTATCCCTAGGCACACTCGTCGCCCTCTCAGCTTGCGACACCCGCACTCCTGGAGAAAAGGTCTCGGATGGTGTAGAGCAAGTCGGCGAAGGCAAAGTTTCCGAAGGTCTCAAGGACGTCGGAGAAGGCCTCGAAGACACAACAAAAAAAGAATAACTCAAACCCGTTAAAATTATGAAATCACTCATACTCATTCTTACCGCCACCTTTTCCATCACGATTCTGTCCGGATGTGTCAGCGTGCAGCGTGAGAACCCTGAAACCACCACTAGCGTAACCACAGTCACGCCGACCCAACGCTCCACCACAGTAACCTCCTACTAAAAAACGGCTTTCACGCCCCTCTTAGACTGCTGTTCGCTCACCGCGCAGCAGTCTTTTTTAGTGGCTCATTGCCCGCAATCAAGGATGGTAAACCGTGGCCAATGAGGGTTGGTTTTCAAGAGCAGGACTCGATTCTTTTTCGCGTAGGGAACCCGTAGGGAGGCGGAGCGAAAAAAATCGGCAGAGGGATGCCCCCCCCCCCCTCCATTCTATCTTCCGGGCATCGGTTCCGGTGCGTGCGGGGGG
>JBGSMR010000291.1:0-3441 GCA_041740065.1 Chthoniobacterales bacterium | reverse complement strand
TTTGAAGATATCTTCTGCATTTGGACAAGTGTGGTCATGATCGTCCTAACGATCAGTGAAACGCTTGGCCTTCCTGGGCCCCTGGCACTGGCCCGATGGACAGCTCCAAACTCGCTTGAGTTTCAGCTGGCGGTGCTGTTCCTGATTTCCAACCTGATTCCGACGATCCTCGTAACACCATTTACCGGAAAATTGCTACGACTCTTGCAACAGTGGATCCCAGACCGTGGTGCTGAAGCATTCGCCAAGCCGATCTTTCTTTCTGAGACAGCGCTGGACGACCCGGGCACAGCCGCAGACCTCGCTATGCGCGAATCTGCACGACTCATCGGTTCGCTGACCTCGGGTTCCCAGCCGCGACACGGAGATCCCTCCGACGAATCCACGTCTCCACCTGAGTTTGTGGCGCTGGCTAAGGAGATTGAACAATTTCTTGCACAAGTTGCAACCAATAGCCGGATGACCCAAGCAGAAGCTCATACGATTCACCTCGTTCGATCAGAACTGGGAGTGATTCGATATCTTGAGGAAGCCGTTCGCGACTTTCAGGAATATTTGTATGATATCGAACAAGAAGAATCCGTAGAAAAATCCGTGGCACCCGTCGTCGAAAGCCTGAACCAACTCCTCGACCTCGCCAGAAAATGCGCCGAGAAACCCGTGGTCTCCGCCTTGGCGCAGTTTCGTGAAGCGACGCGAAAAAACCATCCATCGGTAGTCAAAGCCAAGGCGGAAACGAAGGCTCACGCAGCCGACTTAAACCAAAAATCCGCCGCTCAAATATCTGCGCTTTGCGATGCCTACGAGCTTGCTGTGTGGATGCTTCATCGGCTCTCCAAGACGCTTGAGCGCACCCTCACGGGAGACTAATTCCCTCGCTAAATCCACGGGCCAACGCCCCGGAATTGTGCTACACTCATCCATCATGCACTCGCTCATCGATCCCTCGCTTTTGAAGTTCGACGCTTACATCAACGGCCAATGGCGGGAGGCGGACTCTGGCTTACGCACGGATGTAACCAATCCTTCCACGGGCGAGATCCTGGGCAGCGTGCCAATCATGGGCGCATCCGAAACCGATTCGGCCATCATTGCGGCATCCGCTGCAATGGCGGAGTGGCAAAAAACTTCCGCGCTCCACCGCTCAAAAATCCTCCGCTGCTGGTATGACCTCGTCATCAGCAATGCCGACGATCTCGCAGTGATCCTGACCAGCGAACAAGGCAAACCGCTCGCAGAGGCGCGGGCTGAAATCATTTATGGAGCAGGGTATATCGAGTGGTTTGCTGAGGAGGCCAAACGCATCTACGGCGACGTCATCCCTTCCCCGTCCGCCGACCGTCGCCTCGTCGTGATCAAACAACCCGTGGGAGTCTGCGCCGCCATCACGCCATGGAATTTTCCCAATGCGATGATCACGCGTAAAGTTGCACCTGCCATTGCCGCCGGATGCGCGGTGATTCTGAAGCCCGCCACACAGACTCCGCTATCCGCTCTCGCACTGGCAGAACTGGGCAAACGCGCGGGCCTCCCCACCGGGTTATTCAACGTGATCACTGGCAATGCATCCGCTATCGGTGGAGCACTCACATCGAGTCCCATCGTGCGCAAACTCTCATTTACCGGCTCCACCGGCGTTGGAAAAATGCTCATGGAGCAATGCGCGAAAACAGTGAAAAAAGTAACCATGGAACTTGGCGGAAATGCGCCATTCATCGTTTTTGACGACGCCGATCTCGATGCCGCAGTTGCCGGGCTCATCGCCGCGAAATTTCGGAATTCCGGCCAAACCTGTGTCTGCGCCAACCGTGTCCTTGTTCAGGACAGCATATACGACACGTTTTCCGCCAAACTCTGCGCTGCGGTTGCTGCGCTGAAGGTCGGGGATGGATTTTCCGAAGGAGTGCAACAGGGGCCACTTATTGATGATGCCGCGATTTCCAAAGTTGCCGAACTCGTCAGTGACGCCCTGTCCCACGGTGCCACCATCTTGCACGGCGGACACAAACATGCCCTCGGCGGCACGTTTTATGATCCTACGGTGATCGGCAACGCAACCGGAAAAATGAAACTCGCTCAAGAGGAAATTTTTGGTCCCGTGGCTCCGCTCTTCCGCTTCGCCACAGAAAGCGAAGCCATTGCGCTGGCCAACGACACCGATGTTGGCCTCGCCAGCTATTGCTACACCCGTGACCTGGGCCGCGCCTGGCGCGTCGCGGAAGCACTCGAATACGGGATCGCGGGCGTCAACACCGGCCTCATCTCCAATCCCATCGCCCCATTCGGCGGCGTCAAGGAATCCGGCCTCGGCCGCGAAGGCTCCAAATACGGGATCGAAGACTACCTTACGATCAAATATATCTGCTTCGCCGGACTTTAACGGGCGTGACTTTTGCCTTGGATATTCAGCCGGATGACCGCGAAATTCCACCACCGGTGCCCCAAGACATCGATCAACAGACGCGAGTCTCACAAGCGCTTTTTCACTCTTTTGTCAGCCGGCATGTTCGATCCTCGCTGGCTCATGTCCCAGGTGACGGACCACCTAAAGTCCTCCGTGCTTCCAAATCGAGAGTACCAGTCGGAGGCACATGTAACCGCCCCAGACAAGGCCTAGCAGACCGATGAGCGGGATATCATAAATTTTTGGCGGCAGGCCTGACAGAATTAGGATCGAGGAGCAGATCAGAACCGACGCAGCAATAATGGCATTCGTGAGGCGATTGGCAATCGAATCGAGTGTCATTCGTAACGGCTCGAATCCCTCAGGATCAATTTTGTGCTGAAGCGGGATATTCAGCTGACCGCGCCGCACACGCCCGTAAAATGTGCGGAAGTCGTGTGGGAGGTCATCAAGAAAATCGATCGACTCTGAAAATAGACGCTTCGCAACGTTCCACAAATTGCCTGGGTGATACTTGTCTTCAATCAACCGTGCAGCGTAAGGACGACCGAGTAAGACAAAGTTAAGATCCGGATTTAATGCCCGGCCCGTGGCCTCCACTTGCGACAATGCTTTGATTCCCAAATAGAAACTTCCCTTCATTCGGAGTCGGTTGTCGCGCAGGACCTCTAGGAGTTTATCGAGCACGAACCCGAGGTTGAGATCTTTCAACGGCTGATTGAGGTGTTGATCACTAAACTCCTCCACCCCTCGCAGCATTTGATCCGGGTCGTCAGCGTATCCCTGCTCGGACATTTCTACAATAGACCGCATCACCAGCGAATGATCCTTGTCCGCCAGGGCTGCTATCATGTGCGCAATACTGGATCGGAACGCCGGCGTGAACGTACCCATCATGCCATAATCGTACAACCCAATCACGCCGTCATCGAGGATCGTCATGTTTCCCGGTTGTGGATCGCCGTGGAAAAATCCCAGTTCAAAGATCTGTCGATAAATCAAAATCGTCATATTTTCCGAGAGCGCAATCGGATCAA
>JBGSMR010000428.1:0-5140 GCA_041740065.1 Chthoniobacterales bacterium | reverse complement strand
AGCGAATAGTCAAGATGCTTCGGAACCGAGGTGACGGTGGCAGATTCTGAGGATGCACTCATAAGTTTCATACACTCGGAGGGGAATAGGCTAAAATCAAGGGGATAGAATGTCGAAAAAACGACAAATCATGTTTGCTTTTTGACATCCGTTCCAGTCGCATAGACGGGAATGGACGGATTTCACTACCTCCCTGTTGATACCCGCATGCTGCGCACGGGATGCTACCTCACGTCGATCGGATCGGCATCTTATGGAAAGCACCGCCCTTATCCCAGAAAGGGCCATCCTCCCGAATTCTCCTTTGAATGGAATTCGGGTCGCACTCTAGCGGACTTCACCCTCGTGTTGATCGTGGACGGAGCGGGTGAATGGGAGTCCCCGAAAGGACAATTCTCGGAAGTGGTCGCGGGGGATGTGCTGTCTCTCGTTCCAGGAGGATGGCACCGTTATCGTGCTTCAAAGTCGATCGGCTGGACCGAAAAATGGCTTTGTATTCGGGGATCGGTGCTGCATGGATTCGTCCGAGCCGGAGTCCTTCCAGGATCGTGCACGCTCGTCCGAAGCGGTCTTCGTCCAGAAATGGAGGCGCGACTGGACCGCTTGCGAGAGGATGTCCAAGCTGAGCCACACTCGAACCGGTCTTCGTGGGGCGCGCGGGCTTTGGCTGTCCTTTTGGAGTGCCACGGTGATTGCGGATTCCGAGACACAAACAATGCTTCGAGATTGGATGGAGGGATAGAAAAGGCCGTTCGCTTCATCAGCGAAAGCAGCCATCGCCTGTTGCGGGTCAATGAAATTGCCGATCACTGTGGTGTTGAAAAAAGAACTTTAGAGCGCCGCTTCGCTCGTGCAGGCATGGGCACCCTCGGTTCCCACATCGTCAGAGAGCGCGTGTCCCGGGCGGAAATTCTACTTTCCGAAACCAATCTGCCAATGAAGGAAATCGCGTATGCCTGCGGATTCGGCCAAACCCATCGAATGATTTACGATTTCCGCAGGCATCGCGGAGTGACCCCAGGCACCTTGCGGCGATCCTTTAGGCACCAGAGTGCCACAGAGAGTTGCACTTAATGCAGCCCTGATGCCGTTTGGCGCCACTTCTGTCCCAGCCTGCGGAGGTTTCGCTCTCAGCTATCCCCGCGTTCGTTAGAGCAAAGGGGAATTAATTGGTGCCCTGGGTCGGATTAGTGCCCGGTTGGATTGCGTAGCGGTAGTTGAAGCGACGGCTTGGGGCCACGTCCCCACTGATGAAGAACTCAGAGATGTCATCGAGATATCGCGGATTGTCAGCCCATTTAAAGTCGATGCCTCCTGCGGCATCCTCCATCCAGCCAAGCACCGTAGCCGGGATAGCGACCTCGATACGACGGCCGCCCACGCGCATCGGAACCTCTGCGACCGTATTCCAAGAGATATCGCCATCCTCGCCACGTTCGAATTTCTTCAACGTCGTAGTTTCGGCAGAAAGCACCTCCCTGTTGAGCACGAAGTCGTAGCCCTCCCAGCCTGTCGAGGGATCACGATCTGCGTCGATGAAGAGAAGCATCCAATTTGAATCACTCGACGGGGTGATCGGATCGCGGGTTTCTGCCATAAAATAGATATTCTCTGCATCTCGGGAAACTTTTGCGGTGACGATGTCATTGCGCCCCGTGTCGTTCGTATACCAATCAGCGCTGCCCCAGCCCATGTGCTCGCGGTGCGTGGTGTCGTAAGCATGATCTCGGTATTCCGGAGTGACTTCGGACCACTCGTCGAATTCTCCATCGATCTGTATCGTTTTCGGAGTTCCCGCCGGTGGGATCTCACGCGCTCCTTTGAGTCGCCGGATATTGCCTACCATCTGATAGTAAAGGCTGTCGGTCGATCCTCCCTTCATGGGCTCGACATCGCGGTTGTATTCCTCGTCATAGGCATCTACAAAAACTGGAGCTCCTTCTGGTGCCACTTGCCCGAACATTACATCCTTCACCCCATCGGCAATAAAGAGCTGTGCCACCCATTCGTTCCAACCGGTGATCATGGTAATTGGGGGGTCGACCTCAAGTGCCCGCCTCCATTGTTCCTCGAAATAAAGACCCTTCTCCGGCTCTGCCTGCGCGCGCAGCGGCTGAACGCCTCCTTGGTGGCTGCGCCCGATATTGCTTGTGCTGTGCTGCGCGACAGCAACAGAGATCTGCTCCGGCACATCCGGCGCCTCGTGCCAGCCAAAATTCTGTGGTGTATGGTCGAGCCATGGCCACTTGTCTTTGCCATCACCAAACCATGCTGCACCATTCGTCCACGCCCAAGACTGCCTCCATGTGAAAGCGTTTTTAATTTCCTCCGGAAGGCCTTCCTGAGGAGCCAACACCACGGGCTTCCCCTCACGGGTAAACCAAAGGTCGCGAAATCGACCGGGCTTGTAGATGTCCTCATAAAGCGCCGTGATTACCTTCTTGTAGTCGCAGTGGTCATGCGTCATGAAGGCAAATTTGGGCACCTTACGCCCCTCGGATTTGAGCTTTTCAAACTCAGCGAACACCACGTCGTAGACTCCCTTGTAAGTGTGTCCATTTGTGGCGTCCACAAAGAGAAAATCAATACCGGCATCGGCATACATTTCCGCATGCTTTCGGATCACATACGGGTCATCTGCCACATAAAACCCAAGTTCCGGTTCACCCCAATGGTGAAACTCCCCGGATTTTCCCAAGTTCGGATAGTCTGGATGCTCCGCAAGAAGTTCGGACAGATTATGCGGACTGCTGTAGCTTCCCTGCTGCGCTTGCACCACCCCCTCGTCGTCCCGCATCGGCTCCCCACCGCCGTATCCATGCGGGCCGTGCCAGGTAAAATAGAATATTCCCACCTCTTTGTTCGACTGAGGCCCGCGCACCTCACCTCCTACAGGCAGACTGCGCCCAAGGGCATCTGTCCCAACCCAGGTGTCGCTGAAGAGATCTCTCGTTTCGACTGCTGCCGTCACACGCTCTAACGGCGGATTGCCGGTCTCCGGGACGCCAATAGCCTTGCTAGTCTCTTCGGACGGTTCAGCAGGTTTTTCGCAACCCGTGAGACCAAGCCCGCAGACAAGTGAGAAAAGAAATAGCAAGGACCGAGGAAGAAGGAGCTCTGTTTGGAACATACGGTGATTTTGTGTTTAGGGTTAATTTTAAGGAGGGGATTGCGACTGGAAAGGAAGACTATTGAGCTGGCAGTGCGTAGAGTGTCGATACTTTGAGTGCTTCTCAAACTTGGGCAATCTTGGCGCGCGCATCCAACTGACGACGGGTTTCCGAGGCCTGGCTATGGGTGAGCGGATAAAACCAGATGCAAAGCGCGGAGATGCCGAGCGAAAGGCTGATGACCAGAATGTAGCCCAATCGAAGAGCTATGACGGTTTCTGTTGTCTGGACGGCGAGTTTCTGATCGAAGCCGGTGGTGGCTAGCAGGTAACCGCTAAGAAGCGTCGAAAGTGCAATGGCCATTTTTTTCCCGAACTCGAGTGACGCACTGTAAATACCCTCCCGACGTCGACCGGTTTCCAATTGGTCTGCGTCGCAGACGTCGCCAAGCATCGAAACGCCGATGAGGAAGCATCCATTAAGAGCAAAGCCAGTAACAAAGCCCGGGATCACGGACAGCCAAGGGTTCGCCGGCGTGAACAGCCACCAGGTGAGACCGATGAACAGTGTGCTTAAGCCAAGCATGAGAATCATAGCATGGCGCTTTCCAACATGGGACGAGAGCCACGTTCCAAAGGGCAAACCGAGAAATCCGGCACCCAGAAGGACCATGCCTGTGATTCCACCAAAGGTCGCAGCGGCCTCTTTATTACCTTCAAAAATATAAAATAGACTCAGGTAAAGTCCGAGCGGACCAGCCATGAACATGCCAAGGAGGATGCAGAGAATGCACCCAGTGAGGGCAAGGAATGCCCGGTTGCTAAATGTCGTAGTGAGCGATTTGATGAGGGGGAGTGGTTTTTCGGCACCGGCGGGTTGCGGACGCTCTTTGAGGAATAACGCGGGGATGACTCCGAGCGCGATCGCGGCAGCAGCCATAATCCAGCCCACAGATCGGGCCCCCTCGGCCTCGTTAGGGCCAAGCATAAAGCAGAGCTTATAGAGCCACGGGATTCCCAACCCGACGGCAAGACCCATGTAGGGACGCCATGCCAACACCCGCGTTCGTTCGTTATAATCGTCCGTGATTTCGAGTCCTAGTGCCGAATACGGAATCATGAAAAACGTGTAGGCCACGTAAAAAAACGCACAAACGACCAGAAACCACCAAAAAAGCTCTTCCGGACCAAAGCTGCGCGGAGGACTAAAGAGGAGCCCGACCAGCAGGGCCGCAAAGATAACACCGAGGAAAATGAGCGGTCGACGACGGCCCCAACGGGTACGGAGATTGTCGGAGAAATTACCGATAATCGGATCAGTGATTGCGTCAAGGATGCGGGGAAGACCGATGGCAAAGCCGAGTTTCACCGCATCCACGCCAAGACCAACATTAAAAATCGGCAGCAACAGGCTATTCATCCCGTTATAGAGGATATTGTCTGCCGCGCCTCCCGATCCCCAAATCAGCTTGCGAGAGAGAGGAACCCGTGTGGATTCTTTGGATTCAGGGGAGGACTCTAATGCCATGGAAAGCCCTTAAACCCGCTGTTCCGCCTGCGTCGATCGAAGATGAATAGTTTTCTTCGCTAAGTTGTGCTGCGCTTCCACGAATCGCACAGTGCCACTCCGTGCACGCATGAGAACGGAATGGGTGGTGGCGATGGCCCCCTGCACTTTTACACCTTTGACCAGAGGACCGGTACTGATACCCGTGGCCGCGAAAAGGATATTTTCGCCTCGGGCGAGGTCTTTGGACATAAATTGGTGATCCAGCTTATCGCCCCAACCGGCAGCGATCAGCGACTCGCGTTCGGCGGCGTCTCGAGGCCAGATTTTCGCACGCATCCCACCGCCAAGGCAGCGCAGACCAGCAGCAGAGAGGACGCCCTCCGGGCTACCGCCAATTCCGGCATAAAGATCAATGCTGGAGGTATGCATGGCAGGTGCCAAAGCGGCTGCGATGTCGCCATCCACAATCAGCCGCAGAGCAGCACCCTTCCGCCGCTCCGCCTCGATCAGGTCTCCATTGC
>JBGSMR010000413.1:0-10632 GCA_041740065.1 Chthoniobacterales bacterium | reverse complement strand
CCGCATGAAAGCTGCATTTAGAAAACTCGTCCTGAATTCATTTAGACCGCTCCAAAAGGGGACGCTAAATCTTACCTTTCCAGACGGGGAAAAACGCACTTTTGGCGGCGGGCGTGCGGGTCTTCAAGCGTCCATGACCATACGCAGCGAAAGCTTCTTCAAGCGCTGTGTCTTGTTTGGGCCGATCGGATTTGGAGAGGCATACATTGATGGCGAGTGGGATACGCCGGATCTGGTTGCAGTGATAGGGTGGTTTATTTTGAATGCCGACGATGCGGGAGGTATGCAGACAGAGAGCGGGGCCAAGGCGCCGATGCTGAACTTGCTAAACATTTATAACCGTCTGCTTCACCAGCGCCGTCCCAACGATCTCAGGACGAGCCGGCGGAACATCAGTGAGCACTACGACCTCAGCAATGAATTTTTTAAGCTCTGGTTGGATCCGACGCTGACGTATTCCAGTGCCTTGTTTGAGCCCTCGAATGGGGATATGCAGGCCGCTCAGATTCGAAAATACGATCGTCTCTGTCAGAGCCTGCAACTCCGCCCTACCGATCATGTGCTCGAAGTGGGCACCGGATGGGGGGGATTTAGCATTCATGCGGCCTCGACCTACGGATGCAAGATCACGTCATTGACTATATCGCAGCAGCAGTATGACGAAGCCGTAGCGCGCATCGCAGCAGCGGGCTTGTCTGACCGTGTCACTGTGCTCATCGAGGATTACCGAAAAGTGAAGGGAGTTTTCGACAAGATCGTTTCGATTGAGATGATTGAAGCGGTGGGCGATCAGTTTCTTGATACCTATTTCGAATCGCTGCAGCGCGTGTTGGCACCGCACGGGATGATCGGGCTTCAGATGATTACGTGCCCCGACCGCCAATACCGCATTTTGCGCGATGGCGTGGACTTCATTCAGAAGCACATTTTCCCAGGGTCTTTACTTGTTTCCCAAGCGCGCGTGACGCAGGCATTAAATCGCACGGGATCGCTGAATCTGTATTCCTGGAAAGACATGGGCATGCATTATGCGAAGACGCTGGGAATGTGGTGCGATCGATTTGAAGCTGAGCGGGATGCGGTGATGGCACTCGGGTTCGACGAGCGATTTCTGCGGAAGTGGCGCTACTATTTGAGATACTGTGAAGCAGCATTCGCGACGCGAAATATTTCCGTCGTGCAGGCGGTGTATTCCCGACCCAATAACCTCTCCATCGAGTCACCGGTCTATAAGCTGGGTCCTTTGGTTGAACCGCTTGCCAATTGATCCCTATGATGAACGAATCTTTTTGGTCTCTGCTGCTGATCGGACTTGCCCTTGGGATGGTCCTCATGACGATTGTCTGGATGATCGCGCGTTTTCTCAATAACGCGGGTGTTGTGGATGTCGCTTGGTCGCTTGGGTTCATTCCTGTGGTATTGGCATTTGCGGCTATTGGACCTGGAGCGCTGTCACGACGATATCTCATCGCATCGATGGTGTGTATCTGGTCTCTGCGCCTCGGAAGTCATATTGCCGTGCGAGTGGCCAAGCATCATCCGGAGGAAGATGGACGGTATGGGGAACTACGCCGTATGTATCCCAACCATCCGTGGCTCATGTTTTTTGGTTTCTTCCAGCTTCAAGCGGTGATGCTTGCAGTGCTGTCGGTGCCATTTGCGATCGCATCGATGAATCCTGCTCCTGGGCTCGGAGTTTGGGAGTGGACGGGTGTGACCATCTGGCTTGTTGCTATGCTGGGCGAGGCAATGGCGGATGCGCAGTTGGCAAAATTTCGCGCTGATCCCGGTAATAAGGGCCGGACCTGCAAGGTCGGGCTCTGGCGGTATTCGCGTCATCCGAACTACTTTTTTGAATGGCTCGTCTGGGTGGGATATTTTGTTTTCGCCATGGGATCACCCACGGGATGGCTTGCTGTGGTAAGTCCTGCGTTGATGCTTTTCTTTTTGTTCAAAGTGACCGGGATTCCGGCGACCGAAGCACATGCGCTCAAATCCCGCGGCGATGAGTATCGCGAGTATCAACGCACGACGAGTGGGTTTGTGCCGTGGTTCCCAAAATCCCCTCGATAACAACTCCATCTGAATTTACCATGTTTTCACTCGACGATCTGCTCGCTAAAAATCTTCTACCCGACCCGGTAATCCGAATCGGAATCCGCAACCTTCTTTCAAAAAAACTTCGAGAGGAGGATCTGGGCGATGTGGAAAAACAACAGGCCGCGCTGCAGGCATTTGTGGATTCGCTAAAGAAGCTTCCAATTGCCATCAAGACGGCGGCAGCAAACGAGCAGCACTACGAAGTCCCCACCGAGTTCTTCAAACTCGTCCTTGGCCCCCGGATGAAATACAGCTCCGGATACTGGCCGAAACCGGAGACCACATTCGCTGAGTCCGAGGAGATCATGCTTGCCCTCACGTGTGATCGGGCGGCGCTCGAAGACGGCCAGGACGTGTTGGAACTGGGATGCGGATGGGGCAGCTTGACACTCTGGATGGCGGAAAAATTCCCAGGCTCCCGGATTACTGGCGTGTCGAATTCCGCCACGCAGCGAGCCTATATCGAAGGTGAAGCGACCCGGCGCGGACTGACCAACGTCCAAATTCTCACGTGTGACATGAATACGTTTGATCCCGCAGCGACATACGATCGGGTAGTCAGCGTGGAGATGTTTGAGCACATGAAGAACTATCAGATGCTGATGGCAAGAGTTGCGTCCTGGCTGCGCCCCGGAGGAAAGCTCTTCGTTCACATCTTTACCCACCGACTCTATGCCTACCACTTTGAGGGATCGGATCCATCCGATTGGATTACGCGCTATTTTTTTGAAGGGGGAACCATGCCCTCAGATGACCTGCTGCTTTATTTTCAGGATGACCTCAAGATTGACGCCCACTGGCAAGTGAGCGGCACGCATTATCAACGAACGTCCGAGGCGTGGCTTGCGTGCATGGATGAACAGGATGCGAAAGTTCGACCAATCCTAGAAGCCACTTACGGGAAAGCGGATGCCGCCAAGTGGCGTGCCTACTGGCGTGTCTTTTTTCTCTCGTGTGCCGAGCTCTGGGGATACCGCGGGGGACAGGAATGGATTGTTTCCCACTACCGATTCACTAAATGATGCGGATTGTTGCAGCGGTGTTGTGGAGTGCACTCACGCTGTCCGTGGCAATCGCGGCAGATGTTCCGACATTGATTCGCAACGGGGATGCTATGGATGCGGAAAATCGCAACTCCGAGGCACTTGAAGTATACCTGCAAGCAGACGCCTCCCACCCAAACGACGCGGAGATCTTGCAGCGGATTGCGAAGCAATACTCCCAGATGATTCTGGAGATGCCTACGCACGAAGAAAAAGTCCGCATCGGGAACTTGGCGTTGCAGTTTGCCGAGCGCGCCGTGGAGTTGGCACCCACTAGCTCCGATGCGCACCTCACGTTGGCGGTTTGCTACGGTCGTGTTGCCCTCCTCGAGAACCCGCGTAAACGGCTGGAGTATTCTAAGAGAATCCAGTCCGAAGCGCAGATGGCAGTTGATTTGAATCCCGGCAACGATATCGCTTGGCATGTTCTAGGACGCTGGAACTACGAACTAGCTACTTTAAATCCAGCACTTCGCGCAGTAGCGCAGCTTATTTTTGGGAAGTTCCCCGATGCCTCGCTTGAGCGCGCGGCGGAGTGTTTTGAAAAAGCCATCGCGGTAGGTCGGGAGCGGGTGATTCACCACGTCGAACTGGGGCGCACTTATCTGGCATTGGGGCGGATCGATGAGGGAAAAGCGCAACTTAAAACCGGTCTTGAGCTTCCCAATCGTGAAAAGGACGATGCGGAAAGCAAGGTCGTCGCGCGCAAAGCGCTTGATTCAATCTGACAGCGCACGCAAACTCCATGGGAGTGAAGCTTATCGCAGTCCGGTATGAAGCGCGTAATTATTCTTACAGCCAGTTTTGGAGAAGGTCATAACTCCGCCGCCCGCGCGATCCGTGATGCCATCGATGCACGGCCCGACACGTCGTGCCAAGTTGCAGACTTATACGCGCTGAGTATCCCGAAGGCGAATGTCGCGATTCAGCGGCTGTATTCGCTCGCAATCAATCAATTCCCGCGTATTTGGCAGGGGGTTTTTCTCGCGCTGGATCACCCCGGTCTCATGGAGAGTATGTTGTGGACAGGTGCACCTATGCAAAAGGCGTTGGAACGGGTGATTGCCGAGTTTCGCCCGGACGCAATCATTTCGACGTATCCGCTCTACGCGTACCTGTTTCGCAAACTGCAACGGGGCCGGTTGGGATTGCAGATTCCCTTTTATACGGTAATTACGGATTCGATCGGCATCAACTCAGCTTGGTATCGATGCCGGTCCGACGGGTATTTTCTCGCAGATCAGGAAACTGCAGAGCTCCTCGTATCGCGTGGATTGCCTCCCGGGATCCTTCACCCTCTTGGCTTTCCGGTTGGCCGGGAATACTCGGAATACTCTGCGTCTGAGGTGCCGGCTCCGCCCCCGTGGAAACTGCTCTTCATGCCATCCACACGCCGGATCCGCACGGTAGATCAAATCCGGGCACTGCTAGAGCTGCCAGACATCGAGTTGACGGTTCTCACAGGAAAACATAAGCAGACTTTTGAGGCGATAGAGGCGTCTGGTTTGGCGGACGGAAGTCGATGTCGTCTGGTTGGGTGGACGGACGCCATGCCGCAATTGCTCGCGGAGCATCATGTTTTCATCGGCAAGGCCGGTGGTGCCATCGTGCAGGAAGCGATTGCCTCACACTGCCCTTTCGTCGTGAGCCACTTGGTCCCAGGTCAAGAAGAGGGAAATATTGCTCTCATTGAGCGGCTCGATGTGGGAGCCCGCGCCTACGAATCCACCGATCAATTGCTGACCGTTATTCGGGCAATGATGGCAAAAGATGCGAGTCAGTGGAACCGCTGGAAATCGAGTCTCGCCCGGCATTCCAAACCCGGCGCAGCAGATCGTATCGCCGCGCGGGTCTTGGAAGGTTAGAAGCGGTGTTAAATTTCTGTTGGGGCGGATTCCGGTGTCGGATTTTCCTCTTCGTCTGCTTCGCTGACAACAGGTGCGACGGCCTGGAGTTTTTCGCCTGGAGCAAATCCCATGAGTTTAACGCCCATGGTATTTCTTCCGGTTTCGCGGATTTCTGAGACGCGGGTACGAACCATCTGTCCACCACTGGTGATGAGCATGATCTCGTCCTTGTCGGTGACCGTAAGGGCACCCACCACTTTGCCGGTTTTGTCGGCGGTTTTCATTGTGATGATCCCTTTGCCTCCGCGAGTCTGGCTGCGATATTCGTCGAATGGCGTGCGTTTTCCGATGCCGTTTTCGCCAGCCACAAGCAGGGTTGCATCGCTGCGCACGAGGGCGCTGCCGATGACTCTATCACCTTTCTCAAGCCGAATGCCCCAGACTCCGACCGTGTTGCGACCTTGGTCGCGGAGTTGGTCTTCGCCGAACCGGATGCTGATCCCCTTGAGGGTGACCAGCACGATTTCGTCTTGCCCCGTGGTGAGGTTAGCGTCGATGAGTTCGTCGCCTTCTTCGATCTGAATGGCAATAATACCGCCCTTACGAATATTGGAAAAGTCACCAAGGTTCGACTTTTTCACGATGCCCGCACGCGTGACGAAGAGAATGTGCAGATTTTCATCCCACGTTTCGTCCTTGGCAGCAGCGCCGGTTCCTGAGCGTTTACCTTGAACGCGCAGCGTGGCAGCGATTTGTTCTCCTGATTGCAGTTGGAGAAAGTTTGCAATCGAACGGCCTTTGGAGGCGCGGCTCATTTCTGGAATCTCGTACACTTTTTCCACATAGACCCGTCCTGTCTTCGTGAAAAACATGAGGTAATCATGCGTGCTTGCAGTAAAGAGGTGCTCGACGAAGTCATCGACGTCATCCTCGCTGGCTGCATCGCGAGTGCCCATACCGATGACTCCCTTGCCGCCCCGGCGTTGGGCGCGGTAGGAGGAAACGGCGGTGCGCTTCATAAATCCCTTGTGGGTGATCGTGATGATGCAACCTTCGTTTGCGATCAAGTCCTCCATGTTGATCTCGCCCTCATCGGGAACAAGCTGCGTCCGCCGCGGGGTCGCGTGTTTCGCCTGAAGTTCGCGGAGTTCTCGTGTGATGATCGAGAGGACGCGGGCTTCGCGAGCGATAATGTCGAGCAAGTCTTTGATGGTGGCTACGAGTGCGTCGTACTCACCCTTAATGCTGTCGCGCTCAAGGCCGGTCAATTGATAGAGACGGAGGTCCAGGATGTGTCCGACCTGCTTCTCGGTGAATTTGTAATTCCCGACGGCATCCAGTCGGGCTTCGCTCCGGATCAAGATGCCGATGTGCTCGACGGTCTTGCGATCCCATGCCATCGCAAGGAGCTTTCCTTTTGCATCATCGCGATCCCGGGATTCCCGGATCAGGCGGATAAAATCATCGAGGTGCGCAAGAGCAATGAGCAGACCTTCGAGGCGGTCGGCCAAGTTTTCGGCCTCGTTGAGCATGAAGCGCGTCCGGCGCAGCACTACTTCACGCCGATGCTCGATATAGCTGGTAATTGCATCTTTGAGCGACAGGAGCTTCGGGCGGCCATGGTCGATGGCCAGCATGTTGACGCTAAAGGAGGATTCCAGCGCCGTGTGTTTGTAGAGGTTGTTGATGATGACCTTGGGAATGCCATCCCTCTTGAGGTCGATCACCACGCGCGTATCCTCGGCACTTTCGTCGCGGACATCGCTGATTCCCTGAATCACCTTTTCGTTGGTGAGATCAGCGATGCGTTTCACTAAGTCAGCGCGGTTTACGTTGTATGGGATCTCAGAAATGATGATTTGCTCGCGGCCGCCTTTGACCTCAGTAATCCCGACACGTCCCCGCACGCGCACGGATCCACGGCCAGTCAGGAAGTATTGCTTGATACCGGCCATGCCTTGAAGCAAACAGCCAGTCGGGAAATCCGGGCCTTTCACATACTCCATCAGACCTTCGATCGTGATGTCTGGATCTTCGATCTGAGCGCAAATGCCGTCGATACATTCGCCGAGATTGTGAGGTGGAATATTGGTCGCCATGCCGACAGCGATACCGGTGCCGCCGTTGACGAGCAGGTTCGGGAAAGCGGCCGGGAATACGGTGGGCTCATCACGAGTTTCGTCGTAGTTCGGAACAAAATCCACCGTCCCACGATCCATGTCGGTCATCAGGGCGGCACCCAAATGTTGGAGCCGTGCTTCCGTGTAACGCATCGACGCCGGAGGATCTCCTTCGAGGGAGCCAAAGTTTCCCTGGCCGTCGATGAGCATTTCCCGCATTGCCCACGGCTGCGCCATATGGACGAGCGTCGGATAGATCGCTTGATCACCGTGCGGGTGATAATTACCCATCGTCTCACCGACGATCTTTGCGCATTTGAGGTGCTTGCGGTTCGGCATGACGCCGAGCTCGCTCATGGCGTAGAGGATGCGGCGTTGCGAAGGTTTGAGGCCATCGCGGGCGTCAGGCAATGCGCGGGAGATGATGACGGACATCGAGTAGTCCAAAAAGGACTTCGACATTTCCTCGGCTACATTGACTTTTTCGACTTTTTCGTTCTGCGTATACATTGGGTAAGAGTGATCGAACTAAACAGGATTAGCGGGATTTTTGGGGATTTATAGGAGGTTGGAAGATCCTGGATTTGCGTTTGAACTCGAGACTCGGAGTTCCAAAATAAGAGCGTCGTTGACGATGATATCGGCCACGAAATCCCCTACAACGATGTCTTGATATCGGACTTGAAGTCGCTTCTGCACCTCCCCAATACGCCTGTGCGTCTGCAATTCAATTTGCAGCGCGCTTTGATAGACAGACTCCAGAAATCCGGCACCCAGCGTGCTATGGACCTTCATCGCACAACCTATTACGGCTTCCGTCAAACCATCATCCTTAAACATCCGGTTAATCCTCAAAATCCAGTCAATCCTGTTTAGTTTTGATTAGACGTCCAGGCGGGCGTTGAGGGCGTTGTCTTCGATAAACTGTCGGCGGGGTTCTACGACGTCGCCCATCAGGATCGTGAACATCCGGTCGGCTTCCATGGCGTTGTCTTCATTGAGTTCGACACGAAGCATTTTTCGCTTCTCGGGGTTCATGGTCGTCTCGTAGAGCTGCTTGGGGTTCATTTCTCCCAGTCCCTTGAACCGTTGGATCGAAAGGCCGCGTTTTCCGATTTCTAGGACATGTTGTAAAATTTCCGGGATCGCAAAAAGCGGGTGGGTCGTTGCCTTGTCGCCTTCGCCTTCGATGAGTTCAAAAATCGGCGTGTCGCTGCTGGCGTAATGGTCGATTTTCAGGCCCTTCTTCGAGAGTTCGTCGATCAGGCGTTGTACGGTCACAGATTCGTGGAGTTCCACCAGCTTTGCGCGTCGGCGGGGTGCTGTAGGATCTGCTTTTTTTGGTTTTACCGTTGGGGTCGTGTCCAGCGTCAAGTCCTCTGCTTCGCCATTGGTTTCTGGTTCCGGGTCGTCGTAAATCCCGAGGTCTCGGTTTTCTTCATGGAACGCGCGGACTTCGGCCTCGCCCGGGAAGTAGGTCGCCCATTCGGTATTGCCCTCGCGGACTTTCAGCAAGAACGTGGGTAACACGCCGGTCTTCGGATCGCGTTCGCTCAAAAACGTCTCGAAATCACCGCCGTGGCGCCGGATCACATCGCTAAACTTGGCGAGGCGCTCCAATAAATCGAGCATGTCTTTAAGCTGAGCCGCGCTGAACACTTTGCCATCGGAGATATTCTTGAGCTTTACTTCCTCCGCGCCGAGAGTGATGAGGATCTTGTTCAGCTGGGCGTCGTCGTCGATATATTCTTCACGCTTCTTTCGCTTGATTAAATACAGCGGCGGTTGTGCGATGAAAATCTTCCCCTGCCGCACGAGTTCCGGCATTTGCCGATAAAAAAACGTGAGCAGCAGCGTGCGAATGTGCGATCCATCCACGTCGGCGTCAGTCATGATGATGATGCGGCCGTAGCGGAGTTTTTCGATATTAAAGGCCCCCTCTTGATCACGCTCGGTGGTTCCGCCTGCACCGATCCCGGTGCCGATGGCGGTGATGAGCGTCTGGACCTCGGTATTTTGCAATACTTTGTCCAAGCGTGCCTTCTCGACGTTGATAATCTTTCCCTTAATGGGGAGGATCGCTTGGTAGCGCCGGTCGCGCCCCTGCTTCGCGGATCCACCGGCGGAGTCTCCTTCAACCACGTAAAGTTCGGTGAGGTTCGGGTCACGTTCGGAGCAATCAGCCAGCTTACCGGGCAGACCGCCACCAGTCAGCGCGCCCTTCCGCACGGTCTCGCGAGCTTTGCGTGCGGCTTCACGGGCGCGGGCTGCCATGAGGCATTTATCAATGATCTTTTTGCCGACTCCAGGGTTCTGGTCAAAGTGCAGCATTAAACCCTCGTAACTCACGGATCCAACGATACTTTCAACTTCCGGGCTGATGAGCTTGACCTTTGTCTGGGACTCAAATCGGGGATCCGGATGTTTGACGCTGACAATTGCGGCAAGGCCTTCCAGGACGTCATTGCCGGTGATGGCTGCGTCCTTATCTTTGATCAGGCTGTTGTTTTTGGCGTATTGATTGATCGCCCGCGTCAGAGATCCACGAAATCCGGTCGAGTGGGTCCCACCGTCTGGATTGGGGACTGCATTGGTGTAACAAAGCAACTGCTCGTTGTAAGTGTCCGTGTAATGCAGACCAATTTCCACGATCACGCGGTCGCGAGTGCCCTTGATCAGGATCGGCTTCGGATGGACTAGCGTTTTATTTTCTACGAGCCGGGCGACAAAATCTTCGACACCACGTGGGTGTTGCACCTGGACCGGACGGGCGCCTTCGGCACGTTCATCGAGGAACGTGAAGCTCAGCGGCGCATTGATATATGCCAGATCATTGAGTCGGGTGAGGATGCGTTCCGCTCTGAACTCGATCGTCTCAAGGAAGATTTCCGTATCCGGAAGAAATGTGATGAGCGTGCCGGTCTGTTTTTTGGATTTTACCTCAGCAACCACGTGCAGTTGTTTCGTCGTGACGCCGCGCTCGAACTGCATCGCGTGGATCTTTCCGTCCCGCGTCACCTCGACCTTGAACCATTCGGACACGGCGTTCACGCACTTAGCGCCGACGCCGTGGGTGCCGCCTGAGTATTCGTAGTTCCCCTGACCGTATTTTCCGCCCGAATGCAGGCGGGTCAGGACAAGCTCGACGCCCAGAATGCCTTCTTCCTTATTAATATCGACCGGAATGCCTCGACCATTGTCCTTGACGGAGATCGAACCGTCCGGATGAATTGTCACATCGATGTGCGAGCAATGCCCTGCCAGAAATTCATCGACCGAGTTATCGAGCACTTCAGACACACAGTGATGCAGCGCACGTTCGTCGGTGCCGCCGATATACATCCCGGGTTTTTTCCGGACGGCTTCAAGGCCCTTGAGAGAGCTTAGATCGTCGGCATTATACTCGGATTTTTTCGAGGCGGTTTCGGATATGGGTAGAGCGGATTCGTCGGACATTACAAAAAGGAAAAGGTGAAAAAACCTACGTGTAGAAGCTACCGGATCCCGTCATGCGCGACAATC
>JBGSMR010000400.1:0-5769 GCA_041740065.1 Chthoniobacterales bacterium | reverse complement strand
CATCCAAGCGAAAAACTAATGGGCCTCCCCTAAATAAAGCACCTCCGAAAGGAATCGTGGAAGGGGCCCAGCCCGTTGTAAAATGGCCAAACGTCCGAGTAGCGTAGGGAAGATTGAATGTGAAAAGTTGGCTAGTCGGACTAAATCCTGCAAGCCGTCCGTTGATCCATCGAGCTGGAGTGGGATTCCGTACATTGGCGACATTAGGGTATTGCGCTCCTGGATATCCCCCGCCGGCGAGGTTTCTCGTGGTTCCATCGCGGGAGAAACTCCACCAGTAAGACCGGTTAGTAGCAAATCCAAAAAGACCACTTCCATCTAATACATCTATTGTTCCCACCGAAACAAGATTCGGAATCGGAAAGACGCCGTTGGGGACATCCAACGAGATGGTCTGGATCAAGTTATCAGGAGACGGAGCCGTGTCGCTGTTTCCGTAAATCTCGACTTGAACGGATCCTCCGGTGAAGTTCATCAGCCCCGTTGCGTTAGCCGGAACGGTCACCGTAACCGGGACACTGATAAACGGATAGGCATTATACGCAACAGAACTAACGTTATTGTTCAGCAAAGAATCAGCAGGCATGCTTCCTCGGGCTGGTGAGCGTTTGAGAGTATTCTCATTTGGACTTGCGTTCAGGACATCGTTGGGCATCAACGCATAACGAATACTCGGACCGCCACCCTCGCCCTTTTCGCCCCAGATGTTAATGGCAGAGCTTCTGATCTTGACAACTCCGTCCGTTGGAAATCCAAGCGATTGGCCATTCACTTGGAATGCTTCAAGTCCAGTGACTTTGATTTGCGTATCGGAGACGAGGGGGCGATTGCCCAATGCCGGGCAAAAGAGCTCCAGATGGATCATCGCTTCGATCCGCCGCTGAGCCGGTTCGTATCGACCGTTGCGTCGCGCCAAAAGTTGGGCCTTGGCTGCAGGGTTAGCAGGCGTAAACATTGCAGCGGTGAGCGTAGAATAGGTGTTATTTATTCGGCCTGGAGCATCGTTGTCGGGACCCCAATCATGAAAAGGTTCATGAATGTCAATTACCGGATAGCCAGCCAGGTAGGGCGCTGTACCTCCATCGAATGGCTCACCTGGGTCCCATTTCCCATTATGGTCAGTCAACGGCGCCGGGATATCAGTATATTGAGTGTCATCGAAAAGCGTCCGGTCGCACACGCCATTGTTGTTCAAGTCTTGGTAGTCGAATTGACCGTTATTCGCGGCTGAAGCGGGCAATCCAGGTGCGCCAACGTCCTTGTAAGGCTCGCCGTTTAATAGCACGCCACCTAAACTGTTATTGTTCCACGTGCCGGTGGCAACGTTACTAATCAGTTTTGCATCGTTATTCGCGCGAAACTCCAACTGGTCTCGAGTGGACAAGCCTTCCGCCGCGAGCGGCACTGCGGGCGCTAACGTCCGTCCCGCACGAAATCCGGCGGCATCTGCCGTTGCAATAAAGTGGATGGCAAACTCAGACAACGTGAAAAATCTGCCGAATCCTTGAGTGTCATTGGTCGGATGACGCAGGGGCATCACTTGGCCATGCCCGGCGGGCTGCTCAAAGAAACGATTGACAACTTTTTTGCCTTTAGTGAACTGCTTGTTATCACCCAAATTATCATCGAAGAGATTTGTCGATCGGATGTAGTCGGTGATTGAGGTGAGAACCTGATCTCGTTCGGGGGCAGTGTATTTTGTTACGAAATCACCTCCGAATCCAGGAATTTCCCTCTCGGTTAAAGCCTGAAGGTATTCGTAAAGCTCGAGGTTACGGGGAATGCCCGTGAAGTCTTCAGTGGTGCTGTATGCGTTCTTGCGCTGAAAGAAATACGGCTCGGTGACCTCGGTCCCACCGGTTCGGCCTTTGATCGAAGAGGCAAAGGCAATCAGGCGATCGTAAGCGGTCCGGTAAGTGTCCCCCAGCGACACGTCGGCGACCGGCCAACAAGCGATGCGGGGGAGATTAAAGAGGTTCGTCTCGGGCGCACGGTTGTTGGTGGTCAGGAAAAACCGAAGCTTTTGCAAATCCGCGGGCTTGTAGTTAATTTCTTCGCGTCCCGCAGCGTTAAAGTCGGCTAAAAAAATGAACTCATCCACCGTCGCAAACAACCGATCTGGTGGATTATCCAACGTCACCGCTGCGGTGGCGCGGCGAGAACCACCTTCTGAGCCACCCCAGCGGTAACGGGGAAGTAATTCATCGGCAAGTCCATCCTTCATCGTCAAATTTGGGAATACCGTCGACAGCGTCGTCCATGCGGGATGACCAGGGTAACGGGTGAACTCGTTTTTGGCAGGTTGCGCACTAGCGAGTAAATTGCGATCGAAAAAGCTCATGAAGCGCGGAACGTCCCAGTAGGGTTCCGGCTCGGGCACGGGCGCTGAAAGATTGAGCCCGAGGTCCGAGGTATTTTTGGCCTCCGCCTTGCCCAGTCCGGCGGTATTCAAATTGATTTTTGACGTTTCATCATCTGTCCAGAAAGCAACGCGGCCCACGATCGGATTATCCACGCTTGCGCCAGAAACCGTGACACTGCCGCCCCCGCCCCCGGTCGGCGCCTTCAAAGACCCATCTCTCAGCACATAAAACCAACGCACGGGCAGCTTCTCGGCCAAAGCGCGCGGCACATAACCCTCGACGTTAAGATAACCGTCGGCCGAGGGGCCAGCTCCCGCCTTCGGATCGAGAATCGGGTAAAGCTTCTGCGACGTGCCGTCGATTTTCACCTCGATCGGTTCGTTAAGGTCAGTCCAAACCCCGGTTGCGCTCGCCCAATCCGGGGGGGGTAGATCCTCCGGAAGGTTTCCATTTACAATAGTTATCGTGTCCTGAACGAGTGAGGTTGCCGAGTAGAGTTTATAAGCAAGCAACATCTTGGAACGACCCGGGAAATTCGGATCCGGATCGATGCCAAACGTCCGAATCATTCCCGGCTGGCTGGCCCATGTCACATTGCCACCCTGCGTCGTAGCAGACGTGATTTGCCCTTGAACAAGGTTGATTGCCATCTCGGAGAGTTGCCTCGCCGATGTCGTCGAGGCAAACGCCGACGCTGAACTCCGTTCTGTTTTTGCCCGGGTGAGCAGCCCGATAATCAGAATCAAGACGAGCGCCAAGCTGAACAAAACGAGCAGCAACGCAAATCCGGACTGATTGGATTGCCGGCTGCGCAAACTCACAGAAGAGAGGATAGAAATCATAAGGTATTAAGCGTCAGGTCGATATACCGCCGTTCTTCCCGTCAGCGGATCAATTTGCACGGTGAAATAATTAAGCGGCCGAGCACCGCCTGATTCTCGCTCGGAAACAATCGTGATAAAATTATTTTCCTTTTTTAGCTCTGCCTCAGGGCTTCCTGTGGCGCGGAAGCGAACGGCTACATAGGATTCTGCACCTGTCGGCAATTCGTCGGAACCAATTTCACTCGCAAACTGGGCCCCGATCAAGGGGGAGTATGTCTCAGATTGAAGGATTTTTAGTCCATCGGGCAGCCAAGTGACGCGGCTATCCGGTTGGTAACTTATTACTCCGTCTCGGGAGGTCTGGCTCCACACTTGCATCCCGATGAAATTAACGTCGGAACCAATCAAGGACTTTTTTTTGTAAAATCTTACTTCTGCATTTCGGTTCTTCGCTAATGCCGTCTGTCTTGCAAGGCTGATCTGATCGACCACCATTTGCCCTCCTCTAGAAAGGTTCAACCCCCCGCTTACGGATGATATAGCTGGAAGCATCAAGACGGCCACGATGGCGATGATCGCGATTACTACGAGGAGCTCAAGCAATGTAAAGCCACGCCCGAGACTGGGCTTGAACGATCGGCATAGATTCCTCGGGTAGGACTCGCAAAAGTGGGAATTTCGGGAACTCATGGCGACCATCGGGACTCGCGCAATTGCACAGTGGTGGTGAAAACTCGAAAATTAATCCCGGCTTCGGTCAAACGCTCGGCAATTTTTGCCATATCATCTTCGTAGTCTTCCACGTTTGCAAAAGTGCCCGCGTACGCGTCGAGAATTTTGGAATCCATTCCGTTGCCGGGCAGGCGTAAGGCCGTTCGCTCGTCAATTGCAATCATGGTCACCTGCAGAGCCGGGGGTAACTGATTGGCTGTTGAAGGTTGCGGCAAAGACTTAGCTCCCTCCCGGCTGTTGTAAGTGTAATCCGATGTGAGATCGTTGCCGTCGGGGTCCTGAAGCTCGGAGAGACGAGGCCACACAGCGAAAAGGATAATGTTATCCGCCAAAGGTACCGTTTCAAGGGGGTCAATCCAACTGCGTGGGTCCTCGTTGCTTGGATCATTATAAACAGATAATTCCTCGCTTAACCCACGATATTGCACGAGGCGCAGGCGAAACTTTTCAGGGCCATCGATAAAGGGAGGGCGAATGTCCTTGTCTCCCACTCGCCGCACGCTGAATCCCACAGTGCTCAGCATCTGCGAAAGTGGTCGAAAGTCAGGAGTAGTCGTCTTTTCAGTCGCTCCGACGGGAACCTGAAAAAAGACGCCATGGCCCGTGCCCCCTCCCGAAAACCCGTCAGTTCCAGTTTGTAAAACCGCAAATGCCAATTCCGATTGTCGTCGATAGACTGTCGGTTTGTTCGGGTCATCGTAATCCCAATAGACATTCAATGTCGCTTGCGAGAGCATCCTGGTGACCCGGTCGAAGGCAACGCGTGCCCCTTGAAAAGCGTCGATCCGCTCCATCGACCGCGACCAGACCGAAGTGATCCCGGAGATGACCCCGAATAACATCGTCATAATCAACAAGAGCACCGCCATCCCCACAAGCACCTCCAGGAGGGTGAAGGCCAATTGTTTCTTCTTCCTGTTCATCGTCCAACCTCCAAGGCTCGCAATGTTAAAGACTTTCTTTTCGCGCTAGGAAAAGGCTGAAGCTTGCCTGATACCTTGCGGCCAAATTTTCCGTCGATTGGGTTGTTATCGTCACCTCTAGGCTTTTGAGATTCTGATCCAACGACGTCCCCAGCGAAACCAACCGGTCTGAGCCGGGATACGTAACTGTCCCTGGTTCGATCCGGGCGGTGAAAATAGCTTTTGACGGATCACTCACAAGGAAACCCTCGTTGTCGTAGTAACGGGTGAACCCCGTGATATCCGCAAAAGGCGTCTGGAGAACATCCGATGCGATCTGTTGACTGATCTGCGTTCGGACCGTTTCGTCAATCGATTCCCGGATCGAAGTCAAACCTGCCGGCAGAAGGGCCAGCACAGTCACAACGGCAAACGAAACGAGCCCCAGAGCCAAGGTGACTTCTACCAAGGAGAATCCAAATCGGAACCTTTTGCCTAAAGAAGAAACGACCAAGGAATTAATCGATATTTTCATGGGGGATAGGAGCATGCAAACGTTTACTCCATCGCGAGTGCGTTGTCCAATAGAATATTGACAACGGTCAACAAATCCTGAGAAAGGCCAGCGTTAGCATCATTGAGCTGCTGCCTTTTGCTCGATGGAGTAACGAGAGAGCCAAAACAGGGTGCTCATATCCACCAGCTTGCGAGGCGGCGTCCCGATGCGATCAAGCTCCTTCTCGCACGCGACGAAATCTTTGGGTTTCCAAATGATCGTGCGCAGCGGAACGAAGCGCTCCTTTGTTTTCTCCAGGATGTCCTTTGTCATCTGTGCAGCTTCCGGGACCGTGTCACCAAAAGCAGTCAACGGGAGGTTGGCGGCCATCTGTAACGTTGGCATTCCATTGTGAAGCGGTGGATACGAAGTTCTTTCCGACGGTTCAGTCA
>JBGSMR010000354.1:0-9127 GCA_041740065.1 Chthoniobacterales bacterium | reverse complement strand
GGACGACAAACGCACCGTTTTAGTGACGAGCGCGATTCCGGAAGAAGGAAAGTCCACGACAGCAATCAATCTTGGAATAGCGATGGCACAACAGGATGCGAAAACGCTTCTTATTGATGCCGATTTGCGTAAACCATCGATCAGCAAGCGTCTGTTGGGAACTACGCGCGTCAAGGGATTGGTAGAGTGTCTTTCTGAGATGGCCACATTTGAAGAATCTATTGTCGAAACAAATGTCCCGAACCTTTGGATTTTGGCTGCGGGACGCACCGATCGGGAATCCGGAGAACTTCTCCTTCGGCGGAAGCGGATGGACGAAATTCTCGCGACTGCGCGGGCGCAATTTGATCATGTGATCGTCGATTCTGCACCCATCCTCGCAGTGAGTGATACGATCACGATATCGCGGCATTTTAAGGTCATCTGTCTCGTCGTTCGCTCGCATAAAACCCCCCGACGCATGGTAAAACGGGCGATGGATCTCCTATCGAGGGCTCGGCGCAAGGTCAGTGGAACGGTGTTCAGTATGGTCCCGCCGCAGGACTCTTATTACAACTACGCCTACACAGACCGCGGCCGCGCTTACGGCGATCGCGATCGGGTAGAATAGATTCTCGCGAAAGTGCTCTATCAGGGAGAGCGGTAGCGTCCGTTTAGCACAGGAGGCGCGCTGCGCTCAGTCGAAGGAACGGAATCGACCCCGTGTGGGATTCTTCACAACTTTTGCATGGGAGCATGGTTTCATCCTCTGGCTGGATCCCCTGCCAATGAACCCATGGTCTCCTGCGATGGCTAACCACATGCTTTGCCGCGCGGGATTCGGCGACCCGCCAGATGCGGTAGAGACGCTTTACGATCAAGGATTGACAGGGGCAATATCAGGCCCGCGTGGAGTATCCTGCATAAACGGTTGCCAGGCGATTTCAACTCAGCGGTTTTCGCATTTTTTTCTGATTTGAATACGCAAGGAAACTTCGATCGCGTCACAGGCATGACCTATGAATCTAGAAGCCGCAATTGCATCCACCATGAAGGACACGAAGGGCATGAAGTTCAATACCTTAGGGAAAATCAGGAGCGTTCATCTCGTTCACCCAATGGGTGAAGGCAAGTCCGCTTGGTCGGGTCGCCTTCCAGAATGTCATTTCTTCATGTCCTTCCCGGTCTTCATGGTAAAAACTGGCATTTCTAGGCCTTCCAACTGCGCGATTTAGGATGAAATGCTTCCCAGCTCTTGGAAAATTCTATCGATCCGATCCGCGTTCAAGGCCGATTCCGCGGATGCACAAATTTTGTGACAAAAAGGTAACCGAGAATCCCTTGTTGGCACCAAGGTTGCTGACATTCTGCATGGGAATCTCGCTTGCGATCCGCCGCAGGCACATCAACTCGGGGGGGAAATCTTGGGGCGGTGAAGTTGTTTCATGCGGGAAGAAACAAAAACAAGATGAAAAAAATATTGCTAGCTTTACTGCTCGTTGGGACCGTTTGCTATTCTCACGCGCAATCATTCACGGGGTCGTATGTTCTCGTTGGAAACAGCAACGACGTCCCAAGTCTTAATTACAACGGGACTGACGTGCCTAATTTGACGGAGGGGCCTTTGACGAAGGTTGGAATTACATCCAGCTCAAGCGCAGATAACTTCCGCGGAACCAATTGGCCAACCGCATCGGCTTTTGATCCTGCCAAATATATCCAATTTACCCTCACGCCCGAGGCTGGGTATAGGCTCTCCCTGACATCGGTTACTTTCGGTGTCGGGAGAAGCGGCACGGGAACAACGTCTTCTCAGTGGCGATCCTCAATAGATTCCTTTGCGAGCACGATTAGCACTTACACGACCGTCGCGTCTGGTTTGACGAACTCGTCTGGAGTTCTCACTAACCCTGATTCTAACTCAAGCTGGACGGGAAATGTTCTCAATCTATCTGGTGCTTCATATCAAAATTTGACTTCCACCGTTACGTTCCGTTTATACCTCGGAAGCGCAGAAGGAACTACCGGAACGGCCGGTTTGCAGGGGGACTTAGGATTCGCGGGTTCCCTCGTTGTCATTCCCGAGCCGCACGAGTATGCGCTGATGCTTGCAGGGTTGCTGGGACTTGTAATCGTGCTTCGCCGAGTGCGCAGCGCTCGCATTGAGGCGTAAGCTCATTTTCAGAATATAAAGCAGAAGACAAATTCAATTCAGAACAACCCCGGCAGGTCCAACGGCCTGCCGGGGTTTTTCGTTCTTACCGTTTTGATCCGATTGCTGTTTTTTGGATCACGGAGCGGATGACGATATTTTTTTGATTTGGTAAGGCGCGGAGGCCTGCCTTTCCGTTAGGTGCATTTCGGAAACTCCGTCTAAATCCAAACTTCCTGAAAGCTGGGGGCAGAGCGGACTATTCTGGAGGTCCGCTACACGAGACACGCGCCGAAGTGCCAGTCCAACACGC
Source organism: Chthoniobacterales bacterium (assembly GCA_041740065.1). Lineage (GTDB taxonomy): Bacteria > Verrucomicrobiota > Verrucomicrobiia > Chthoniobacterales > JAATET01 > JBDNGG01. Next base: position 6,683 of record JBGSMR010000354.1, on the reverse strand, counting down.
GGTATAGCGTCTCGCGAGATTCTGCGGCATAGGCCTCGGCTCCGGTGAGAATCGCTGCTGCCGACTGAATACTTGGCGCTTCGTGAGACAGTTCATCGCCAGCATTGTCGATAAAGGCGGCGCATTCTGCCTTGCCCGCTTCCAAATGAAATTGGAGCCCGAGGGATCGCGTGTGAACAAAGGCTTGGTTTTCGCAAAAACGAGACGAGGCACACCGCACTGCACCCTGCGGCAGATCAAACGTCTCACCATGCCAGTGCAAGACCGTGAGCCGCTCCGGGGCGCCTGTCATCTCCCGGAACCCGGTGTCAGAAATAGTCACCGGCATCCAGCCGATCTCGCTTACCAGGTTGGATCGCACCTGCGCACCGAGGGCTTCGGCAATTAGCTGCGCACCGAGGCAGATCCCAAGCACAGGCCTACCTGCAGCGATTTGCTGCTTTAGCCACACTTTCTCAGTCAGCAGCCAAGGCAATTCATTCGTATCGTGAACACTCATGGGGCCGCCCATGATGCAAATCCCGTCTCCGGGTTCCACTTCGGGAAGATGTTCTCCCTCGGACATCAACACCCGATGCTCGATCATTCCGCGAGTCTGCGCCCAGCCGGAGATTTCTCCGGGACCTTCGCAGGGGACGTGTTGGATGATGTGCAGGGATCGCATGAGGCCAGATTTATATACGTAAATTTGTCGGCGGAAATCTCATTTGTGCCGTGGGGTGCTTTTTCTCCTTTCGTTGCGTAGGCGAAAAGCGATAATTAAAGCATGACTATTGGCGTTCCCCGCGAAATTAAGCCTCAGGAAAACCGGGTTGCGTTACTGCCCTCGGCAGCATATCAGCTCATAAAACGCGGCCATGCGGTCATTGTTGAGACATCGGCCGGTGTCGGCGCGGGATTTCCCGATTCTGAGTATGAAACTGCGGGAGCGAAGTTGGTGGACACGCATGAGGCCGTTTTTGCTGAAGCGGACCTGATCGTGAAAGTAAAAGAACCGTTGGCCTCCGAATACGGCTTGATCCGTCCTGGGCAATTGCTATTCACGTACCTTCACCTTGCCGCAAACCGCCCTCTCACGGAGGCGCTGCTTCAGACGGGTGCTACGTGCATCGCCTACGAGACAGTGGAGGTAAACCGACGCCTTCCATTGTTAGAACCCATGAGCGAGATCGCGGGTCGGATGTCGATCATTGTCGGCGGATATTTCCTCGCCAAACACGCGGGCGGCAAAGGCGTGCTGCTTGGGGGCGTGCCCGGGGTGCTTCCCGGTCGTGTGGTGGTCATTGGTGGAGGCACATCCGGCGTTAATGCGGCGCGGATGGCGACCGGACTAGGTGCTGACGTAACCATCTTGGAAGTTGACCTGGAGCGCATGCGGTTCCTCGACATTACGATGCACACGGCGCATACCTTGTTCTCAAGCGAAGCCAGCCTGCTGGAGCTCCTTCCGACTTGCGATCTTCTGATCGGAGCCGTCCTCGTTCCCGGGGCAAAAGCACCGAAGCTGATTAAACGCGAGATGTTGCGCCTGATGAAACCCGGTAGCGTGCTTGTAGATATCGCGATTGACCAAGGGGGGTGTGCTGAGACCTCACGCCCGACCACGCATGACGATCCGATCTTTTTTGAAGAAGGCATTATGCATTATTGTGTCGCCAACATGCCCGGCGCCTATGCCCGCACGGCAACCCAGGCGCTCACAAACGTCACCTACCGCTATATCGAATCCATCGCTGATCACGGGCTCGAGGGCGCTTGTGAACGGCAGATCGGATTGAAACTGGGGATTAACGTGATGGGAGGCCATCTTACCTTCCCAATCGTTGCCGATGCCCACGGCATGCCATGCTCGCCTCTCCCGTTTTGATCTCGGGACTTGATCCACGGGCATTCTGGTTTACTCTGTCTACCGAGACGCTAACCAAACTTTAAAAATAAATTATTATGGCCTACGAATTGCCAACACTCCCGTATCCGACCAACGCGCTGGAACCACACATCGACACCAAAACGATGGAGATCCACCACGGGAAACATCACGCTGCCTACGTAAATAACCTGAATAAGGCGCTCGAATCTGCTCCCGAGCTCGCAGGCAAATCCATTGATGACCTCATCGCGGATCTCGCAGCCGTGCCCGAGTCGATCCGCACCGCAGTCCGCAACAATGGCGGCGGCCATAGCAACCATACATTTTTCTGGACCATCATGAGCCCCAACGGCGGCGGCGAGCCCACCGGTAAACTTGCGGAAGCAATCACGGCAAGTTTTGGAAGCTTCGATGAATTCAAAGCCAAACTCGAAGCGGCTGGCACCACTCGCTTCGGCAGTGGATGGGCGTGGCTCAGCGTGAAACCCGATGGATCGCTCTGCGTGTGCTCAACGGCAAATCAGGACAGCCCGCTTATGACTGGCACCGTCGAGTGCCCAGGCACGCCGATCCTCGGAATTGATGTTTGGGAGCACGCCTATTACCTCAATTATCAAAACCGCCGCCCGGATTACCTCAAGGCATTCTGGAACGTAGTCGACTGGTCCAAAGCCGAATCGAACTACGAAGCCGCTAAAGCGTAACTCTCGCAAAGCACTTGCTCACCACATTTCGGGGACGGTCGTACGGCCGTCCCCGTTTTCGTGTCCCAAAAACGGCGGCCAAATTCCTGCCGCAATCCATCCCGATCTGTAAATCCTGTTCATTCTGTCCAAAAGCAGATTTCCTCACCTACCCATGGCACAGCTCAATTCCCATTACCTCAAGCTCAAGGCAGGCTACCTGTTTCCCGAGATCAACCGGCGCGTTAAAGCCTACTGTGATGCGCACCCCGATGGTGCCGCGCGCTTGATCCGATGTGGGATTGGCGATGTCACCGAGCCTCTTCCCGCGGCAGTGCGTGCAGCGATGCACGGCGCGGTAGATGAACTGGGCGAGCGCAGTTCATTCCGGGGATACGGCCCGGAACAAGGATATGAATTTCTGCGGAATGCCATTGCCGAATCGGACTACCGGTCCCGGGGACTGGAAATTTCGGCAGATGAGGTTTTTGTTTCCGATGGATCGAAATGTGACTGCGGGAATATCCTGGATATCTTCGGTTCGGAAAACCGTATCGCAGTTATGGATCCTGTTTATCCCGTCTATGTCGATACCAATGTCATGGCAGGCCACACCGGTGAGCCGAATGATTCGGGAGTCTATCCAGGGCTGGTCTATCTTGCGTGCACGGCCGAAAATGGATTTGTCCCGGAAATCCCGACTGAGCGCGTGGACTTGGTGTATCTGTGTTATCCCAACAACCCGACCGGTGCATCCGCGACACGAGACCAACTCGCCCGCTGGGTGGAATATGCCCTCGCCAACGATACCATCTTATTATTTGACGCGGCGTATGAAGCCTACATCCAGGACGATGACGTGCCGCATTCGATTTACGAAATCGAGGGCGCACACAAATGCGCCATCGAATTCCGGAGCTTCTCAAAAAACGGCGGATTCACGGGCGTGCGATGTGCGTTCACGATCGTGCCAAAAGCGCTTGAATGCACAACCGACACCGGCGAGCGTCGTCCGCTACACCCGCTATGGAACCGCCGATTCAGCACGAAGTTTAACGGGGTGAGTTACGTCACGCAGCGGGGAGCAGAAGCATTGTATTCCGCCGAAGGAAAAGCGGAAGTCGCGGCGCTCGTGGAACACTACATGGGCAACGCGACCCTTCTCTCGGAAGCTGTCCGTGCCTGCGGCCTCACTGTTTTCGGAGGAACCAATGCCCCCTATATCTGGGTCAAAGCCCCCGTCGGGTTAACCAGTTGGGATGTTTTCGACAAAGTACTCGGAGAAGCCAATGTGGTCGTCACTCCCGGCAGCGGGTTCGGCCAAGCAGGCGAAGGATACTTCCGGATCTCTGCGTTCAACAGCCGCGCAAACGCACTGGAAGTCGCGCGCCGGTTTCAGGATCTGACTTGGTAAGTCGCCGGAAGTGGCTGCCTCGCATGGATTCGAACCATGACAAACAGATCCAGAATCTGCAGTGCTACCGTTACACCACGAGGCAAATTGCGTTGTCTCTCCGAGGCGCTTTTTAAATCGCTTTTTGGAGAATTTCCTAAGCGAAGGCCTCTCGGCTGGTTAGTTTAGGGAGCATGTTGGTAACCCCTTTCGGCCCAATGTGCAACCCAATTCCCCATGCAAATTTCGATGTTTCTGCCGCCTGCGCAGTCAATACATAGGGCCTGTTGACTGAGAGGCGCGTTCCTGAACTGGCGATGCCGCACAGCCGGGAGAATTTCGTCTTTGCATCTCGGGCACATCCCGCTTCCTTCGAGGGAGTGCAAGAGGCAATACGATTTGATTGGCAGCGATACGGACCACGTGCGGCAATGATTGCCTTTCAGGGTGAGCAGGCTGAGACGTGGGCAGCAGCCTTGGCGGACAAACTGCACGCTGCCCCGCCCCACCAGATTCTAGATGCGACGCCGGCATTCGAGAAGCTGCTGGTGGAGTATGACAACCAATCCACATACGAACGCCGCATCTCCACGCTGATTGAGTGGATGGAAATGGCTGAATTTTCGCGCGATCCTACCATCAAATCTCATACCATACCGGTTTGTTACAATGGAGAAGATTTACTGTCTGCGGCGGAGCAGGTGGGCATGCGTGTGGATGATTTTATCTCTCTCCACCTCGCGCCGACGTACCGGGTCGCGCTCCTTGGGTTTTCGCCAGGGTTTCCGTATCTGTCCGGATTGGATTCCCGGTTGCATATCCCACGTCGGGCGGTGCCTCGGCCAAGTATTCCTGCGGGTGCCGTCGGAATTGGTGGAAACCTCACCGGCATCTACAGTCTGCCGACTCCCGGGGGATGGAACCTCATCGGCACTACCTCCGCGTGCCTCTTTGACCTCTCCCGGTGCCCGTCTCCCGACACTGCTGAATCCGCATTTCTTCTAAGGGCGGGAGATTCAGTGAAGTTCGTCTCCCTATGAATCCCGTTTTAGAAATTATATCCCTTGGATTGGGTGTAACCATCCAAGACCTGGGACGGCGTGGATGGAAACGCTATGGGATTCCACCTGGTGGCGCGATGGATCGGCATTCCTTGCAGATTGCCAATCGTTTGGTGGGGAACGACGCCGCTGCACCGGCGCTGGAGTGGATGATGCATGGTGGTAAAGTGAGACTTCTGTGCGATGCGCGCGTGGCGGTGGCCGGCGGGGGTAGTATCGCATCCAAGCTTTCTGCCTGGCGCTCGGAACACCTCGCCGCTGGAACGATCATTGAGCTGCGACCCTCACCGTTTGGCTTGTGGAGCTATCTCGCCATCGAAGGCGGGATCGCGGAGCCCGACCTTTTTGGCAGCGCGAGTGCTTACGCACGCGCTGGCATGGGTCGGATTTTGACCCGAGGTGACGTTTTGTTTTGTGACTCCAAAGTTTCTACAGAATTGCTTTCGGACTGGCCGGGTGGGCGGTTGGCGACTTGGGACGACCAGCGGTTTTTCGGGAAATTACCATCCCTATCCCTTTGGCCGGGCCCCCAATCGCACTGGTTTTCTGCTGCGGCATGGTCGCTTTTACTGGATTGCGAATGGACCATCTCCCCAAGGAGCGACCGCACGGGGTTTCGGCTGGCTGGATCTCGGATCTCAGTCGCAGATCGGGAAATGGTCAGCGAACCGGTGCTCACGGGCTCGATTCAAATTCCACCCGGCGGCGAGCCCATTGTTACGATGCGCGACGGGCCCACAGTTGGTGGATATCCTAAGATTGCCATCGTAGACGATCAATCCTTGGATTGGCTTGCACAAGCCGCACCAGGCGTAGGTTTCCGGTTTAATTCCTTATGAAAATTCTATTGAACGCCGATCTGGGAGAAGGCGAGCCCGCTGCCCGCACGCGGGCTTTGATGCGGAAGATCCACCTCGCAAACATCTCTTGTGGTGGTCATGCAGGAAATCTTGCGTCAATGGAATTCGCCGTTGCTACTGCGCTCAAGGAGAACGTAAAGATCGGAGCGCATCCCGGAATCCCCGACCGCGAGACCTTTGGCAGACACGCTACCAGCGTCTCTGCTGATGCCCTTCAAGTCTTGCTGGTTTCGCAAGTCTCGGCACTGACTGCAGTTGCCCATCGCGCAGGAACCAAGGTCCACCATATTAAACTCCACGGTGCGCTTTACCATCTGATCGAGTCAACGCCGCTTCTCGCAGCCGTATTCTTGGAAACAGTCTGCAACTATTTCCCCGGATTGAGGGTGATCACACAGATGGGCGGGGAAGTAGAAAAAATCGCTCCTGCGCTGGGGGTGCGCGTCCTGCGCGAGGCATTTGCCGACCGGGGTTATGATGCTTACGGCTACCTCATTCCGCGCGGAGAACCCAGCGCTCTCATCAAGTCAGTTGCCGTGGCAAAAAAACAGGTCATTCAACTGGCAACCATCGGGATTCCGGGCCTCGGAAAACCGGATACCATCTGCATTCACAGTGATGCTCCGCACGCGGTGCGAATAGCGCGGGCAGCGGTCGCTGCGCTGACTTAAAAAGCCGAATTCATTTTCCCCCAGCTGCGATGATTTGGGGTCAGGCTGGAATGGCGCTAACTTAAGGGAGATTTGGGATAATTTTCGCGGCCGACCTTTCGGTGTGGCAAGGGACCCATATTGCTGCGGGGTTTGGTCAGGAGGC
>JBGSMR010000337.1:0-5658 GCA_041740065.1 Chthoniobacterales bacterium | reverse complement strand
TCCGGTCATTTGCCTGGCAGCAGAAACATTTTCATCGCCACCAATATCGAGGTCTGAGTTTGCTCTGCCAGTGATCTGTAGCATGGTGGACTCCGCCCCTCCTCCAGAGCCGGTTGAGATCACGTCGCTAACCCGGCCATTGCTTTCTGCGGTCACCGAAAAATAACTCCCTGATAGAAGCCCGGTAGTGTAGTATTTTCCTCCATTCACCGGATCATCCAGCAATACGAGCGAACTCACCGAGCCGGAGGCGAGGTCCACGATCAAATAGCCATCCTGTGGCCTCGGATAGTTTACGCTACGCCCGGTGCGACTGAATTCCATGCGGTAAGATAGAACTCCAGTTTGTGCTGAGGCGGTTTCGCGAAACGCGAATGTGATTCCGAGAGCGATTAAGAGCCCAGCCATTCCGCGCCAACACGGCCGGTAAATAGAAGCTCCGTCAAAAAGTGAATTCGGGGTCGCTTTCATCAGGATCTACCGTATTCCAATCGAACCCGCATGTCGAATTTAATAGGATCCGGACACACCGAGCGCACGAAAGGCTGATCCCAGAGCCGAAATGGTCTGAGACGGCGTCAGCGATTGAGGCGAGCCCTCTGGTCCAAAAATGTAAGCCTCTGCGGCTCGTCCACAAAGCCATGCCCCAAGCGATGCGGCATCCACGGGTGCCATTCCTGCGGCCAGCAACGCACCGCAAACGCCTGTGAGAACGTCGCCCATCCCGCCCGTGCCCATTCCAGGATTGCCCGTGGAGTTGAATCGCGTTGGGGAATCTTTTGAAGTAATCACCGTCCGCGCGCCCTTCAGAAGCAATGTGCAATGGGCATGATTGTGAACGAATGCTTCTGCCGACGCTCGTCGGTCAGATTTCAGAGATCCAGAAACCAGTCGCTCCATTTCTACGGGATGCGGAGTCAATAATCGAGGCCCTTTACAAGTTGCAAGTGCCCCAGGATGTCGTGAAAGCGCATTGAGGGCATCGGCATCGACAACGATTGGGCATTCCGCTCGAGATACAATTTTTAGGATCTCCTCGTCATAGGCATCATCCAAGCCGGGCCCGATTGCTAGCGCGTCCATTCGGTCATCCAGGGCGGCAGCTAGGTGACTCACTGATTTGACCATCACCTCTGGCGCGCACCATCCGCGCAGCGCCGCAGCTGTTTCCGGTGTGGCGTATAGGGTTACAAGCCCGGCTCCAGCGGCGACAGCCGCTGCGCTACAAAACCGTGCGGCACCCAGATATTGGGGGGACCCGGCGACCACGCCCAAGCGCCCCCACGTGCCTTTGTGAGAATCAAAATTTCGAGGGGGGAGCAGTTGGGTAAGAAAATCGGGCGTGAGTAGCGTGGCAGGATCGCCACCCGTGTGTTGGAGTTCTTCCAACGGCACGAGCGCGAGGCGGCCCACATAATTGGTTGCCTCGTCAGCAAGTAGACCCGATTTGACCAATCCGATGGTAACCGTGCAATCGGCTTGCACGCAGGCCACTGCCGGTCGTCCCGTCAATCCATCCAATCCGCTTGGGAGATCCGCAGCGAAAACAAAAGCATGGTGTTCTTTCCGGAGTTTCTGAATGCGACGAATCGCGCTTGCGATGGGTTCACGCGGTTCACCGCTGCTTCCGATCCCCAGCAGGCCGTCAAGAATTACGAGCGATCTTGCACCCGAACAGGCTTGACCGTGATGCGTGGCTCGCAGTGCAGCTAGTTTCTTTGCCATCAGCGGTGCTAACTCTGATTCAGGAAATGCGAGGTCGAGCCCCAAGGTCCACCCGCGAGACGCAAGGTGAGCGGCGGCCACAAGGATATCACCTGCATTGTGACCCTTCCCGCAGAATAAAATCACATGGCCTGCCAGCGGGAAAAATTGCGACACAACATCGGCCATCGCTCGTCCGGCACGATCCATCAGATCTTCAGCAAGAACGCCTCGCGCAAACGCCGCGTTCTCGATGGTTTTCATTTCAGCAGGAGAAACAAGCATGGGTGTATTCTGTCATTGGCGAAATCCGCCACTCCAGTCATTGCTATCATCAATGGTGCTCGTTTTCAATAAGCCATACGGCGTGCTGAGTCAGTTTACGCAGGAGGTGCCCGGTCAACAGACACTCGGGCAGTTTTCTTTTCCACCACGAGTCTATCCCGTGGGCCGGCTGGATGCGGACTCCGAGGGGTTGCTGCTGCTTAGCGATGAGCCCGGATTTAACAATCGACTGCTGGATCCAAAAAATGCGCACTGGCGAAAGTATTGGGCACAGGTGGAAGGGATTGCCACGCAGGCGCACACCGACCGCCTCCAGTCCGGTCTGGAGATCCAAGGTAAACGCACACGTCCGGCCCGCGCACGCGTTATCACACCAAATGTGCCCCCACGAATCCCACCCATCCGGGAGCGAAAATCCATTCCAACGTCCTGGATAGAACTTGAACTTCGAGAGGGGCGTAATCGCCAAGTCCGGAAAATGACCGCAGCGGTGGGTTTGCCTACGTTGCGATTGATCAGGGTGGCAATTTCGAATTTTGTCATTCCCTCCGATCTTGCGCCAGGATCTTGGACAGAAGTTACTCCGTCTGACTATGTGCGCATTTTACCGTCATAATTAAATATATATGCCTTGACGTATATATGCGAACAGATATGTTCATGCCGAGAAACTCACTACCTCGGGAAAGCGCTTTCGTTTAGGAGCAGAGCGCGGGTGGTAGGTGTAAAAATTCTTCTGTTTAAAAACCTGCTAATGTTATGAATCCGAATCCATCCGAATTTAGAATTCTCTTTCTTTGCACTGGAAATTCGGCTCGAAGCATCCTCGCTGAATTTCTTTTGAAGAAGATTGCTCCGCAGAAGTTCAATGTGGTCAGTGCGGGATCGAGCCCCAAACCCACCCCGCATCCGCTGGCGCTCCAGGTTCTGACCGAGCATTTTAAACTCGACGTATCGAGCGCCCGCAGCAAGTCGTGGAGCGAATTTGAGGGGCAAACCTTCGATTTCGTCATCACTCTCTGCGATAACGCAATGGAATCCTGTCCGGTTTGGTCCGGTCAGCCAATCACCGCTCATTGGCTTTCGCCGGACCCAGCGAAATTCGAGGGCACTGCCGAGGCGAAAGAAGCTGTCTTCTGGCAAGTTGCCACGCAGATCCATCGCCGTCTGGACCTGCTGGCCTCGCTGCCCTTTGAGCAGTTGGATGCGCTTCGGCTTGAAGCAGCCACCAAGGAAATCGGCCAACGGGAATACATCACCATCCCAATGACACCATAAAGCATGCAGCCTTCAAATTCGCGCTTGGAAATAGGCCCGGGTTCGATTTTTATGCGACGTCCCGGGCATTGTTTGGGACTGGTGCCAAGACTGGTATCAACCCAACGAATTCAAAGATCTGTCGGCAATTCCACTGAACCCATCTGAGCCAGCCAGTTCGTCCGATCCCGGAGAACCTGGAGTTCCTAAACGAGTGATAAAAGGCGGATCGTTTCTCTGCACCGATCAATATTGTAGCCGGATACATGCCAGGTGGTCGCGGAAAAGGAGAGGCAAGCATGGGCCCGAATCCTGTTGGATTTCGATGTGTGAGCGATTGATCTCAGTCGGTAGGCAGCGCATCTACCGAGCTCAACACCGCCCTGGCAATAGCATCGCGCTTGGGAAGGTCCTCCATCCGGTTTGGGGTGTCTATATTTAAAGCGAAGAAAACCGGCCCTGTAGGCCACTCCACCCACCCGACCCACCAACCGATGGTGCCGTTCCATCCCGTCTTGGCCCTCAGAATCCAGTCACGACCGGCTTCAACAACCATGATATCTTTGACAAGACGCTGATGCTCTCGCGCGAAAGGGAGTTCGTTTTTGTATAGTCTGCGCAGGAATTCAATCTGCTCATGCGCTGAGATGCGGAGATTTCCTTCTACCCAGAAGGGATCGTCGCCGGAAGTATCGACATTGCCGTAACCAATCTTTTGCATATAGCTACGCTCGCGATCCAATCCCATATCTTTTGCAAACCTCTGATAAACCCAAACCACCGATCCGCGCATTGAGGAGCGTAAGTTCTGGTCCTGGTTCCATGCTTCGATGGATCGGAGCTCTCCGTCCCACGGGAAGACTTGGAATTCATCGGTAACCACCCCGGCATCAAGTGCGAAAAGCGCGTGGGGAATCTTAAACGTCGACGCAGGAGAATAGCGCGTCTTGGCACGAGCGGGGTCAAAAACACTCGAAACGGACTTTTCTGCGCGTTCGTCTGCGAGTAATATCGTCCCCTGAGCATCGGCTGCTTCAAAAAATGCCGACCAATCTGCTCGTTCGTGGGGTTTCTCTGTCGCGGATCCAAGTTGGCAGAAGGCGAGCAGAGCAGCAAAGATGCAGACGGCGCAGTTTAATTCCCACAAGGTCTTAGAGCCGACCCATCGTCCGCGAGGACCGGCACCTGGCCGTGGCGCGATCGATGGCAGTGAGCGATAGCGAAAAAGTATCGGACGTGTCATGGGTAGGCATTTGGTGGACCGCTCTATTAACATTGTATCTTCCGTCTCATCCAATACTCGGGACGTTTCTATCCGTTGGCAATAGCCACCCTGAAAAACTCTTCCTTGTGCACAAAGTAGGCGATGTAGTAGAGAAAAAATTGTAGTCGACGCACCGGTATCCTTTGGGCCGGAGACGAGGCAAATCGTGGTTATTTTCGATCGAATGAAGCCCTGTTTAACTTGGATTTTGAGAAGGACACCAAGTCCAGGCGTAATATTTTCGTAATATTGACAGGCCTCGGATAATTCGCCTTCTGCTTCTTGAAGAACGCGAGGTCTTATTTTGGCTACCACGGGTCCGTCTGTGCCCTACGATGCACTCCAGGGTTCCACAAGCGTCTGCAAATTCGATCCGCAGTCGCAAGGCGCGGTGAGGGATCCCTATGAGGATCCGCCGAGAAGATCGGTTTTCAAGGAAGACATCACCGGCACACTTCCAAACCACATGCTCAGAAAGGCCTGTTGAAAAGAGCGTCCTTGAATCGTGCCTTTCAGTGAACCATTTTCGAGGACTTGCGTTTCATCACCGACGAATTGAACGGTCTGAACAGCGCCTTTTTTGAGCGGACCAAACATTGCTACGAACGCGGATTGGTCCTCCCCGAGTGTGGGATATGCGGCTGTGACGCTTGTTTTGAATTGGGCATTCCATGCATCCGTGACCTGTCCTTGGGACGCACCCTGCAAGAAAGTGAAGTTGAATTTGAGTGGACCAGGCGAAGCCTTGACGGCTTCGGGACTGCGCAACGGGGACGGAGAGTAAAATGACGCGACGTATGCCTTGATCGGGATAAACGCGAGCGTTACCGTCCGCACTCCGGCTCCGTTCAGCTGTAATGTCTGCCCATTCACCGCTTGGTTTTTCGGAATATCGATTCCCTCAATGACCTCGCCCAGAAGGGAAGAAGTGAGACAAGTGGAGACGAAAAAAGTAGCGGCGATTGTGGAGACTTTCATTTACCTTTGAGATTGGAATGGATTGGGGCTGGTAGTGTAAATCTTTGTCTGTAAGTTCGCGAGGCTCCAACCGCCGCAGAAGCGGCCAATGGAGCGTAGCGGAATTGGCCGCTTCTGCGGCGGCGCGCCTCCTCCCCTCCGGGGTTGTAGATGCCCGTCCACGACCTGAT
>JBGSMR010000331.1:0-3092 GCA_041740065.1 Chthoniobacterales bacterium | reverse complement strand
AATCCTCCATCGCCACCACGCGCCGATTTTTGCCAGCTGGCGTTAACGCCAAGCCAGGGTGCGCCAGAAGACCATCGATCCCACCCGCTTCAGCAATACCGCGGGTGGTCACCAAGATCACATCCGGAGCAGCACTGACAGCAGCTTCCGCAGTCAACGGCTTATATCCTTCGTATCCGGTCACGGCATTGGTTCCGCCAGCGAGTTCAATCATCGCACTCGCAGCGGTATCCGTGCCCGAGACATTCAGAATGCCACCACTGCGGGCATAGATGAATAGGACTTTCGGTTTGCTATCCGCATCAGCCACTAGAGCCTGTGCTTTTTCGAGATCGGCACGCAGCGCAGTAACTACCGGTTTCGCTTTTTCCTCATCACCAAAAATCCCGGCGATCTCCTCGATGCGCTGCACCGTGGCATCCACGTCATACTGTGTTTCGAGCTTACAAATGCGAACACCGGAAGCTTCGAGGTGAGCAAGCGCCGATTCCGGTCCCGCTTCATCCGACGTGATCAATATCGTTGGTTGCAGCGAAAGCAATCCTTCCGGAGAAAGCATCCGAGCATATCCCACCTGCGGCAGCTGCATGGCCTCGTCAGGAAACACACTAGACGAGTCCACACCGACCACGCGATCCCCAAGGCCCAAAGCATAGACGATCTCCGTGATTCCTCCACCTGCGGTGATCAGGCGCTCTTCGCCGCTGACGACGGAGGACACGACGGCAGCACCCAACACCCAAGCGACAAGACAACCGCGCATTACTCCACCACCTCCAATTCGGACACCAATCCGCGCCAGTTCTCGTCTTCGAGCTGACCAGGTTTCCGTTTTCCGAAAAACAAAACGAGATTTTCTTCACGGGCATCATAAAGCTCAATGGATGTCACAATTCCTTCAGCAGTAGGTTTGCGGACCACCCAGACGTTAACCACTTTAGGCAAGAACAAGTGCATGTTGAAATCTTCGTCCAGCACGTTGAGCCAATCCGCGCCAAACATCTTGATATTTTGAATCGGTCCCGTGTGGATTTGGATACATCCGCGACTACCGACGAAAACCATGATTGGGAGATTCCGCTTGGCTGCGCTCTCGAGCATCACACGCGTGGCGGAAACCGACAACCGTGCCGCGTATCCCTCGGGGGCCAGTCGCAACGCCTGCTCCCGTCCGACACGGAACCTCTGAATCAAAGGGAAGAATGCGTGTGTGTCTTTAAGCTCCATCCAGGCCTCCTGAAATCCTTGCACATCGATTTCAGAATCTGGAATACGCGGCGTCGGTGCCGGAACGGAGAGAACACTCAAGGATGGCACCTGATTGGTGGAACGGAACTGATCAAGCAGCACTCCGTATGCAGCAACGTTACTTGCCTTCTGAAGGAAAATCTTGTGAATCGCGTCTCCATATTCATCAAAAAATTGCAGCGAAAGCCGCTCGCCTTCGGACGTCTGATCGGAAACTGCAAATCCATGCAGCCAATGACTCATGAACAAACGCAAATCAATGTCAGGTCCCACCACTTGGCCCATACCATGGAAAAAGTCCGTCTGAATAAACTCCCCGAAACGCTCATGCACCGCCGCTTCATTGCGGGTAAGACACATCACACGACCCAGCTTTGGCAGTTGTTTGATAAGGTCTTTCCAATTGCCTTCGAGGCGAGTCACGGTATCGCCGCAACCGGTGACCAATAACTCGGCTTCGGTGACTCCAAGTTCACGAGCCGCATCGCGGATACGGGTCTTGGGGTTGCTTTGCCGAAACTCCGTCCAGCGTTCTTTAAGTGTCAATGTTTCTGTTTTCATATCATGTAGTTCTGTTGTGATTTAGGTTGTCGTCGGTAGGCTTATGCTTAGCGCCTCATTTGATAGTTACGCTCATCCAGATCCGCAGCGTTCGGAGTCCACAAGCGCATGTCATTTAGCTCCTCAACCGAGCACATGCGCACACTGCCGTCGAGGAATGCGCAGACTGCTTGTCCGTTATATCGAAAGTCCACGAAACCAAAGTTCATGGGGTCTGCCTCTTCACTCCACGATGCACTGCTGTTCCACGACTTGCACGCAGGGGAATCCGACATGAGTGTAGGCGGCGTCACATACGAGTAACCATGCATCTTTTGGGTTCCTTTACCCTTTCCAGCAGAGGCAAATGCGACTATCGACGCATTCATTCTAACCGACGTGGTAATGCAATCGGCATCGAATACCGTAGTTCCATTGTTCAGCACAACTCCCCCAACGGCGTAGATGTTCATTCCAAGAGCTGGAAATGCGCTGACGCTGTAATCGTAGTCCGAACCGCCACCCGTAGTGCTGAGGATTTCACCCACATTTCTGTTCACCAAGATAGTCCCATCGAAATCATTCCCTAAATAGGGCGCTAAGCGAAATGGATAGCGTTGGGCGGCACGAACATTAGTTATTTTTTCACCTTTGGTATTGTACACTAGGTTCGTTGTTCCGTTAACCCTCATGTCCATTCCTGGAAGGTAACGTCCATCCCCCTCAACGGCAGATGTTGCAAAAGCCGTGATGAGATTGCGGGCAGCGCTGACCTCCCGGGCTTTATAAGCAGCGGTCATGGTGCTCTTAGTCACTCCCACTCCGATGGCCATCAGGACACCCACTACTGCCGTCACCGCCATGAGTTCAATCAGTGTGAATCCACCGATATGACCCGATAGCCACGCCGATTTCTTAAAACTCGAATTCATACTCAGGCCCCGTGCCTTGCTCCCTTGCGAATCATTCTCAGAACGAAAATCCCACCGATCCCAAGCAGGACGAAAGCAGATGGTTCAGGAATCGCCTGAGTGAGGCTGACCGTATCGTAAAATTCATGCTCGCCTACATTCCAACTGAGAGTGAAACCGCTGCTCGCACCCAGGTCCGCGACATTCCATGTCCACGTGTGTTGGATCATATCAATTGGCCCAATCGGTGAATTCGCTTCGCCAAGATCTACGGAAGCATAGGAATTACTCGCTACCGATGAATTTTGCAGGTTGAAAGACAGTAGCATTGACGAAGCATTATACTCCCCTCCACCTGCTTGGAATGTGGCGCTGATCGTTTGAAGACCTGAC
>JBGSMR010000312.1:0-4145 GCA_041740065.1 Chthoniobacterales bacterium | reverse complement strand
TGAGGCACAGCGTAGTGTACATGAAGGATGTCTAGGCTAAACTCCTCGCTCACTTCAGAAATTCGAACTGAGAGCGGAAGGGTGTAGTCCGGGTATTTAAAAAGCGCGTATTCGTTGACGATGACGGGGTGAAAATGCCAGTTGGGATGATCGACGCGCAATCGCACCGGTTTCTCATAGCTGATAAAATGAACTTCGTGTCCCGCTTCGGCAAGCAGGAGTCCGAGTTCGGAAGCAACAATCCCGCTGCCTCCGATCGTCGGATAACAAATGATGCCGATTTTTAAAAAGTCCGTCATCGTTTAGAATCCCCGGGCAGTGCGTTTTAGCGTTTGGATGCTCTCGACAACAGGAGGGTCATTGGGCCAAAGCGCAGTGGCGTATTCGCAGCCTGCCAGGAGTCCGAGTTGGCGGGCGCGGGCCAATTGTAGATCCAGATGACGCCGGTGGGTGACCTGGCTGGTATGGCAGGACATCAACCCCTGCCAGCGTTCTGCCACGCTGGAGATATCAATGAAAATAGAACCTCTAAAATTCAAATCGGGCAGTGGAGTTACGGCATAAAACCAGAGAGAATCGATGGTGTGCGCATGCGATGATTTTAGCGCTTTTAAACCGGCGTATCGCGCCAACCGACAAGCATCCCGGCTAGCGTCGCCGACTGCGGCGTGGTCGGGGTGTTGATTTGAAACGGAGACAGGTGCAAATACGATAGATGGCTTAAACTCACGAATGAGGCGTGCAATCTGGATCGCATTGATGGTTGAGGCAATTTGCTGTCCATCCCCGCCAAAATCTAGGAAATGCAGGCGCTCGGCTGCGCCTAGGAGCCGTGCTGCAGCGAGGGCTTCGGATTTCCGTTGTTCCGAATTTCCGTGACTGGCGGCTTCTCCTTGAGATGTGATGACAATACAGATTTCTGCCCCGGCGTCGTATTCCTTGATGAGCACGCCACCCAACCCAAATTCGAGATCATCCGGGTGGGCACCGAGGGCTAGAATACGTGGAGCGGTAGGGGGATTTTTCATGGCAGATAAGCGATATTGGGATCCGTGATTTGATCCCGGGTTACGAAAGCGATCTCGGGTGCGTCATGGGTGTTGAGGTAATCCATTTCTCCCGCACCGGCAATGTAATGGGTGCATTGAATGACCGACTGCATCCATCGCAGGCGGGTGTCGCGGGTCGGACTGATTTGGTTCGGCTCCCAGCTCTGTTCCGGAAGATCAATATACGCAGACCCGCCCTTGTGCAGTCGCAGCCGGCGATCCTGTGTCCGTCGAGCGCGGACGAGTTCTCCTTGATACGGCACATCCACAAAATAATCCTCCACTGCGCACGCGGCCTCCCGGAAACTCGCATCGCCAGAACGCGCGATCTCGATCCCGTCAAGCAACTCAAGAGCTCGATACATTTCAAGGCAAAAACCCGCAACCGAATCTGCTTGGACGGATTGAAACGCTTTGACCAGGGAAGCATCCAGATATTTCGCAAGCTGAGTGGCCACGGATTCCTGCCAACCAGGAACTATCATTTTAGCATAGAGCGGGGTGAATTTCTTCTGGACCTTATTCGTGAAAGAAAAGTTCAACCGCTGTTCATCTCCGGTTTTCGGATCGATCAAGACCGTGAGTGTTTCCCGGGGGTCGTGGTCGCTGTCATGGTAAAAAAATACGATGCGTCCGCCGATCTCACTTTGTAAACGTCGGGCGGTCTGGAATTTTGCGTAAAGATAGCGCCGCGGCAAGAACCCCGAGGGTTGCTGCCCGAAACAAATGATCGGTTGCGCACTCATGGACGGTTCAGATTCAGAGTCGTTTGCACGATGAGTGCGATCAGCACGGCGAGCGCACAGCCCACCAGATTGAACCAAAGATAGCCGATTTCGAGTGGGGAGAAATAGAGTCCGAGTACGATAATCTCCGCACACATTCCTCCCACAAATGCCGCCGTTCCTTGGATGCGTTTGAGAAAGAACGCGATTAGGAATAGCCCTAGTATCGCTCCATAGAATAGAGATCCGATGATATTGACGGCCTCGATGAGGTTCTCAAAAAGCGTGAGGGTCATGGCGAAACCAATGGCGATCAATCCCCAGCAGAGCGTAAAAAATCGTGCTGCCCAGACGTAGTGGCGCTCACTGCCGTTTTGATGCACAAGGGTTCGATACCCGTCAATCATAGTGGTAGATGCAAGCGCATTGAGCTCGGATGCGGTGGATGACATGGCTGCGAAAAAGATGACTGCAATCAGAAGTCCGATGAGGCCGGAAGGGAGGTTGCCGAGAACGAAAGTGAGGAAGATGTAGTCGGAGTCTTGCGTGTCAGCAGCGGGATTGGCCTGCAGGAGCGCAGCCTTGAATGCGTCTCGTTGGGCGGCTATTTCCTCACCGAGACGGGAAATTTCGTCAAGGACTTCGGCGTCGGGTTTTCCTTCTACACGACCTGCTACAGCGGCTTTAAGTGCTGCAGTGCGGGCCTCGAATGCCTCTGAGAATCGGGCCTCGATAGGGGCACGAATTTCAGGGGAGACTTGGGTGATCGCGGCTTGATTGAAAAATATCGGAGGGGGCTGAAAAAGGTAGAATACGAAAAGCAGCACCCCGAGCAGGAGGATCGCAAACTGCATGGGAATTTTAAGGACCGCATTAAACATGAGTCCCATTCGACTGGAGGTCGGGGAGCTCCCCGCGAGGTAACGTTGCACTTGGGATTGGTCGGTGCCGAAATAGGATAGTGCCAAGAATGTTCCTCCGATCAGGCCTGTCCAGATCGTGTAACGCTCGCCCGGATCAATGGAAAAACTGATGGCCTCCAGCCGGTCGTGCATTCCTGCCAAATAGAGGGCGTCCTGAAATGACACTGACTCTGGTAATCCGGCAACTACGTATCCAAAGGCGATCGTCATGCCAGCGAGAATGATTAGCATTTGGTATTTCTGAGTCAGGCTCACGGTGCGGGTGCCACCCGTCACAGTGTATAAAATCACGAGAAATCCGGTCAGGCCGATCGTCGGGCCGAGCGGCCAAGCGAGGATGCTTGAAACGATGATTGCTGGCGCATAAATCGTGATTCCCGCAGCAAGTCCGCGTTGCAGAAGAAAAAGCCCGGCCCCGAGGAGGCGGGTTTTTTGATCGAATCGCTGGCCGAGGAATTCGTAAGCGGTGACGATTTTTAGGCGGTAGTAGATCGGAATAAAAACCGCCGAGATGATGATGAGTGCAATTGGAAGGCCCAAGTAATTTTGGACAAAGGCAAGACCTTGCTCGTAGCCCTGCCCGGGCGTCGATAGAAACGTAATCGCGGAAGCTTGGGTGGCCATAACGGACAGGCCGATGGTGCCCCATTTCAGATCGCTTCCTCCCCGTATATAATCACTGGCAGAGTGGGCGCGGTGTGCGGTCCACAGCCCATAGCCGACGACACCCAGCACCGTGCTGAGCAGGACGATCCAATCGAGTGAACTCATGAATAGACTTCCGTGAAGACGCGCATGAGCACTATGAGGATGATCAGCCAGATCAAAACGGCTCCATAGATCTTTGGCCACGGGTTGGGTGGCTGTTGATCCTTACTCATTTCGTGTGTGCTAGAGAGACTAAATTCGCAAACAGTCGATAGGCACCAGGTACGCCGGCGGGCAACTGGCGGAACCAAGATAGCCCACTGTAAACGAACCAACCGGACCCGTATTTGGCGACGAGCAATCCGCCTTCCAAAGGATCTTCACCGGGATCATGCGCCGAAAAAATGGGAGTGAACTCCGGATCCCATTGGGATGCAAAATAAAGGCCCCGTTCTTGCACCCAATGGTCAAAGTCGGCAGAGGTGATCTGATTCGGGAAATTCATCACCGGGTGTTCAGGCGCTAATACCTTCATGTC
Source organism: Chthoniobacterales bacterium (assembly GCA_041740065.1). GTDB lineage: Bacteria > Verrucomicrobiota > Verrucomicrobiia > Chthoniobacterales > JAATET01 > JBDNGG01. The sequence continues at coordinate 262 of JBGSMR010000312.1, read as the reverse complement.
TGCAGTCTCATCTGTCACCCGGCCCCGGGAGAGAGTGAGTGGGAGCGGACTGAAGGTCGTGGCTTTCAAATTACTATCGGTCGTATACTGGAGGATGACCACTCCGCCGCCTTTGGCATATTCGAAGAGCTGGGGGAGGAAAAAGCCAATCCGGTCATTGGTATTCACTGCGCGGATGCCGAGCACGATCGCATCATAGCGTGCCAGTGTTTGTCTCCGCATGTCGGTTTCCGTCAGTTCATCAACGGTATATCCCATGCGT
>JBGSMR010000297.1:0-3909 GCA_041740065.1 Chthoniobacterales bacterium | reverse complement strand
CGACTGCCGCGATCAGACGGAGCGAGGACTGGATAATTTAGGCGACGAGATCGTAAACCTGTGTACCCGTGACGACGACATCTTGAAATGTCCCCGCTGGATGATCTTGGGTGAGGATGACTTTACAATCCACTTCCGGTGCATCGTGCCGGGTGCGAGCGATCCGCGGAGATTCCACCAGGACGCGAAGGGTTTGCCCGATTTGTGCCGATGCGACTTCTGCCGCGATCTTCTGCTGGAGACGCATCGCGTGGCGATGGCGGCGGTTTTTAATGGTGGCCGTGAGCTGACGCTCCATTTTGGCGGCACGGGATCCCTCTTCCTGAGAGTAATTGAAAATCCCAAGGCGCTCGAAACGAACGCGCTCAATGAACTCCATGAGAGAATCAAAATGGGAATCTGTTTCCCCGGGAAATCCCACAATAAACGTCGTCCGAATGGCGAGGCCAGGGATTCCCGCCCGGAGGCGCAAAATGAGATCCTCAATGTGTTGCCGGGACGTTTCGCGGCGCATAGTTCCCAGCATTTCCTCATGGATATGCTGTAACGGCATGTCCACATACGGGACAACCTTCGGGTTGCGGGCAATGGCCGCAATCAGCTCATCGCTCCAATGGGCCGGATGCGTATATAACAGGCGCACCCAAAATTCGCCTTCGATCTCGGCAATTTGATCAAGGAGCCGGGTGAGCGTGGGGCCACGGGACGAATCCACAGGCTGACGCGGCCCCGCCTTTTGTTCCCACAGGTCCATTCCGTAATAAGTCGTATCCTGACTGATCAGATTGATTTCACGCACGCCAGCAGCCACTTTGTCGCGGATCTCACGCACGACCGAATCGATGGTTCTGCTTCGGTGACGACCCCGCATCTGCGGAATCACGCAAAAACTGCAGGGATGATTGCAACCTTCGGCAATCTTCACATAGGCGGTATGTTGGGGTGTGAGCTGGAAGCGCGGGGTATCGTAGTCCGGGATGTATTTCGAGCCGCGTGTCACTAGGTCGAGCACGCTCTGATTGGCTTCATTGTCAAATAGGTCGGCCAAAATTTCACCGGTTTTGGCTACTTGATCGAGCCCGATGAAGGCATGGACTTCGGGCAGTTCCTTGCGCAGTTCGCCCGAGTAACGCTGGGAGAGGCAACCGCTCACGACTAACTTTTGGCCCTCTCGCAATTTAGATCCCGCGCTTAAAATAGCGTCAATCGACTCTTGTTTGGCGGTATCGATGAATCCGCAGGTGTTGACAACAATGACATCCGCCGAATCTGCATCGGATGTGATTTCAAATCCGTGCGTCGCTGCGTCGCCGAGCATAATCTCTGCGTCAACGAGGTTCTTGGCGCAGCCGAGACTGATCATTCCCACGCGCCGATGAGAACGCGGGGCTGCTAATGTATTGGATGACATGGTAGAAAGCGATCGGGGCGAAGATTAAAGGTCGGGCTCGGAATTTTCACTCGGAGGTGAGCCAAGGAGAAAGTTGACATCGTCTGCAAACGCATCCCTTGCGGTCGCGGCTGCTTCGTCCGCCGCGGCTTGCGGCGTCTGCGTCTCGGCGGGAAGCGCCACGGGTTCCGGCTCAGGGAGCATGAGTTCGGGCGCTGATGACATGTTCTCTATCAAAAGCATCTCTGAGAAGGTGATGGAAATCGAACTCTGGAATGCAGTGGATCGCACCGTTTCCACGCCCGGTGGGATCACGGGTAGAACCGGGGTCGGCTCTGGTTGTATAGCTTCCGCTGTGTCAGATCCGTCGTGGCCATCGGCAATCGTGGTGATCCGAGGGATCATGACCGCAAGGTAAAATCCTATTCCCACGGCCGTTACAGCAACCACCACCAAAAATACAGTAATTAACGTCACAGCCAGCCGCTTGCGCGGGTTCAGAGGTTGTTTGGGTTGATGGCGGATCGTCGGGAGGACGTTGGATGTGCCCTGGATGTATTGGTAATTTTCGGCACCCGGAAGCCCCTGTTCGGGCAGGTAGTCATCGAGATCTTCGCGAGGGATGCCGAGGTATTTTGCGTATGCTATGAGGAACATCCGAGCGTAACTAGCGTTCGAGAGTTCGGAAAAGTCGTCTTGTTCGATTTCTCGAAGTCTTTGCGCGCGAATTCGGCTTTCCTTTGCGGCGCGTTCGATCGGAATACCGAGACGCTCGCGTTGGTCGGAGAGCATGGCTCCAATGGTAGGTTTTGGTTGAGCAGAAGATTTCATGGTAGCGAATCGAGATCGATCAGGATCTCACGGTCTTTGGCGCCCTCTTTCGGGCCGAGAATGCCGCGTTGTTCGAGGATGTCCACGACTCTGGCGGCTCGTCCGTAGCCGAGTTTTAATCGGCGTTGAAGCATTGATGTGGAAGCTCTCTGCTCTTGACGAATAATTTCAAGACATTTTTCGATCAATTCCTCTTCAGCGTCAGATACCGCGTCTTCCGGAACGGACTCGCGCGAGAGTTTCTCGTGAATACTAGGTTCAAACTGAGGAGCTCCCTGCGCCGCGGCATATTCCACAACTTTACGGATTTCTTCATCGGTGACTAAGACACCTTGCGAACGCAGTAATTTGGAAGTGCCGGGAGGGAGATAAAGCATGTCCCCTTGACCAAGGAGCTTTTCGGCACCGTTTTCATCCAGAATCACTCGGCTATCGATCTTTGATGCAACTTGGAACGCAATGCGACTCGGGATATTCGCCTTGATGATGCCGGTGACCACGTCCGCCCGAGGGGTCTGGGTGGCAACGATCATGTGAATCCCCGCTGCACGGGCCATCTGAGTGATTCGCGCGATAGCACTTTCAACGTCCGCCGGAGCGGTCTGCATGAGATCAGCTAACTCGTCGACAATCACGACAATGTAGGGCATCTGTTCGGGAATAATGAGATCGCCGTCGCGGGGCACGCGGATTTTTGGGAGCGGCTCGTCTTCGATCTCGGCGGAGTTAAGAACTTCTGCTTCGACAGGGTTGGTTGTGGCCGCAGGTTCCTCGCCGTTTGCGACTGCTTCGGCGTCGAGTTCCGCTTGAGTTTTTGGTTTTGGCCGGCTGTTAAACCCGGCGACATTTCGGACGCCACACTTCGCGAAAACCCGATAGCGGGTTTCCATTTCATCAATAACCCAGCGCAGGGCAAGAAGCACTTTCTTAGGGTCAGTGACCACGGGCGTCACAAGGTGTGGCAACGCATTGTATATCTGCATCTCGACGACCTTCGGATCGATCATGATGAAGCGCAGTTGCTCTGGGGTGAATTTAAACACCAGACTGGCAATGATGGCATTGATGCATACGCTTTTGCCGCTGCCGGTGGTTCCGGCTACGAGGCAATGAGGCATTTGCGCAAGATCTGCGATGATCGTTGTGCCGTAGACATCCTTGCCCAGAGCAAGCGGCAGGCGGGCTTTGCTGTTGGTCCAAGCGTCAGTCTCAAAAAGTTCACGGAGAGTTACTTTGACCTTATTGGAATTGGCGATCTCAATGCCGACGGTGTCCTTGCCTGGGATGGGAGCAATGATGTTAATACGTTCGGCACAGGTGGCTCGGGCGATGTCGCGTTCTAGGGCGCTAATCCGATCCACACGGATCCCCTTCGCCGGATAGAGTTCGTAGCGCGTAATGGTCGGCCCTTTGGTGATGTCCCCTGGGCTTGCGGTGATGGCGAACTGCGCCAGCGTGTCGATGATGATATCCTGAGTGGCTTTAAGCTCCCGAGGGTCAGCAGGTGTGCGGTCATCATCCTCTGCGGGATCCAGCAAATCGAGGGATGGCAGCGTGTAGTCGTCGATTTTAACTTCACTGAGGCCGGGTTGGATTTCCGGTTTTGCCTTCGCCTTTGCCCTTGCCTGGACTTCTTCCAGGGTGGGTTTACGGGGTGGAGGAGGGACGGACGTATCGATGATTTTTGG
>JBGSMR010000290.1:0-9239 GCA_041740065.1 Chthoniobacterales bacterium | reverse complement strand
TTGTACTAGCTCACTATTACAACAAAAACCGCGATGCCGTAGCAAAGGAGACTGCGAATTTGCCTCCAGAGTCCGTGCCGCCTGAGGTAGTCGCATGGCTGGCACAGGAATATTTTGCAGATGGTGATTTTGCAAACGCGGAAAAATTTCTCGCGCCTATGGTGGATGCTGCCAATAAGCGCCCGGTTGATTCTGATGTCTACGTGCAACTGGCCCGCGCACGCATCGCGCTCGAGAAATTTGGATTGGCGGAGGAGCCGATCACAAAATTCCTCGCCACCGCCCGCGACCCTTCCAGTCGAGCCCGTGGCCTTCTGCTGTCCGCGGAAGTTGCTCTTGGCAAAGGAGAGTTAGACACTGCGGATCGGCTGATTGAGGAATCATTGCTACTTCAGCCCGAAGGCAAATTAAACGCGGAAGCACGCATGCTCAACGGAAAAACTCTCGCTAAACGGGGCAGAGATGAGGATGCGGCCCGTGCATTTGCGACCGTCGCGATATTATATGACGACCCCGTGATCACGCCTGAGGCACTCCGGCAAGCCAGCGCGGCATTTAGGAAAGCTGGGAATACGGGAGAGGCAGAAAAGCTGCGGACAGAACTTCAAAAACGTTTCCCGGAGTCCGCTCAGAATCTCTAGTCACCGGTGCGTTAGTCGCGATTCTTCATGGGTAGTCTTCCTCGATTTCTGATTTTTGTTGGCATCGTCGCCCTTGCGATTTCGGTTGTTTATTTGGGGCGGCGATTGGACTTGGTCAAATCTGCGGCTCAGGGGCCACCAAGTGCGGGTGGATCCGAATATCCGGCTCTTGCCGCAGTGGATCGGGAGCTCTCAAATCTGGTGGCCAAAGTCATTCCCGCTGTAGTGAGTATTTCCGCGCGTCAGTATGATCCGGCGAGCGGTCAGATGCGGCAAATCCAGGATATGCTTGGAATTGCGCAACCTCCCGGTAGCACCAATCCTGAGATCGGCTCGGGAATAGTTGTTTCAGGCGAAGGGCATATCATCACCAATCTGCATGTGATCAATCAGGCCCGCGACGTGACGGTATATTTGAGTGATGGACGCGTGTTGCCTGCCATTTTCCTTGGTGCCGATCCTCTCGTGGATCTTGCCATTTTGAAGATCGACGCGGAGAATCTTAATTCACTGCCGTTTGCCGACTCCGATAATGTGCGGGTAGGGCAGTTGGTTTTTGCGATTGGCAATCCTCTGGGCCTGCAGGAAACGGTAACGCAGGGAATCATCAGCGGGATTGGGAGGCGAGGAGTGAACGAACTCAACGCGGAGTTTTTTCAAACGGACGCTGCTATTAATCCAGGCAATTCTGGAGGGCCGATCATCAATGTAAGTGGTGAAATTGTGGGCGTGAGCAATGCGATCGCGCTGAAAAGTCAGGGAATAAGCTTTGCTATTCCATCGAATCTAGCTCGCCGGGTTTATGAGGATGTGGTGGAGCGGAGGGAGATCTCGCGGCCGTGGTTCGGCGCGATCACCTGGCCACTAAGCCCAGATGTCGCGAACCGATTGGGTCTCCCAATCTCTCAGGGCAGCCTGATTGCCAGAGTGATGACTGATTCACCTGCTGCCCGTGCGGGGTTGGTTCAGGGGGATGTGATCGAAGCAATCAACGGCAAGCCCGCTCGTAATGGACCAGAAATCCGAAACCGACTTGCTGAGTTGAAGGTGGGAGATGTCGCGGAGATGCGAATCGTCCGGGATGGAAATCGCATCAAAGTCCCGATCAAGGTCGAGCAGCAGCGGTTTTGATCAGGCTGCGCTGCGCATGTTTCCGCGCGCCCGTAGGTTGGTGTAGACACTTTCAAGACGCTGCGCGGTCGCGGCCCATGAGACATCTGCTTCCATAGCGCGGTCTACGATGTCGTTCCAAATTACAGGGTTGGTGCGCACTGCGTCCATCGCGCGTATGCTGTCGATTGCCGCGTTAAGTGTCGCAGCATAAAAGAAAAATCCGACGCCCTCACTGCCCCCTTTATCGACGGGAGAAACCATCTGGTGCAGGCCGCCGCACGCGAGAGCTACAGACACGGCGCCATACCTCAACGCCTGGGTGAGCATCGTGGTGTCAGGGCGGAGCGGGGCCGTAATGAGCAATGCGTCGGCGGAGGCAATCGCTTGGCGCCAGATTGGGTCCGTAGGCGATGCAATGCGAACTAGTGATCCCCGGTGTTTTCGGATGGCAAATTCGACGGCTTCGACCTGCTCGGGTTGTTCGAGGCCAAGCACCAAGAGTTGAGCGCCCCCTTCCACTAGGCGGTCAAATGCGTTAAGCGCCAATGCGATTCCGTCTGTCAGCATCGCATCAGTCGCGAGCACCAACGTGGGACCTGCGGTCTTGGCGGTGAATCCCAATTTTTGCCACTCCGCTTGGCGGGATGCCGCTCTGGATTCTGCATTCTTAAAGCGCTTCGTGAGTGCTTTGTCTGTTGCCGGGTTCCAAAGTGTCGTAGACATTCCCTCGGAGACGCCCTCGAGTTTTGCCGCATTTTCGCGCATCACGGATTCGAGCCCGCACCCAGCCACGGGTGTCTGCACCTCCGCCACGTATCGTGGGCCTGGCACGACTACGGAATCGGCGAAAAGCACACCCCCTTTGAGCATGTTCATGCTGCCGTAGTATTCCAATCCTTTCGCTGAAAAATACCGATCAGGCAAGTTAGTCAATCCGAAGTCGTAGCTCCAGAAATTCCCCTGAAATTCGAGACTTTGTGTCCCAAGCACCGTATGCACCGGCAGGTTGGCTTCAGCAACAAATGCGGGCACCAGAGCGGCTTGCCAGTTGCAGGCATGGACAATCTCCGGAGAAGGCTCCATCCGACGGACCAATTCTATTACTGCCTTGGCAAAGAAGGTGAACCGGGCGGCATTGTCCTGATAGTCCCGCCCGTCGACTCCATAGAGTCCGGAACGGTCAAAGAATTCATCCCGTTCCACAAAAAACACCTGCACCCCCCCGGGTGCCCGGCCTTCGCGGATTTCGCAGGAGCAGCGCCCGTTGCCCAGAGCAACAGAAAATTTGACGCCGGTCTTTTTTGCTTTGGATGCACCTAGTTCACGAACTGATCGGTAGTAAGGAAGCACAACACTAACTTCATTCCCACGGGACTGGAGCTCTGAGGCCATGGCTGCGACGGCCCCTCCAAATGCTTCTGACCCGGCAAAGGGTGCCATTTCACTCGCTGCGAGCAGAATCTTCATGGTCTTTATTGACTACCAGTTTTCCCCACTTTTGTCACCGACTAACCCGCTCTCGAGGCAGGCGGTTGAGCGCACTAAGAAGCGCTTTCACCGATGCCAGGATGATATTCGTATCCGTAGCTGCGCCAAAGCATGCCTTGCCATTCGGTCGCCTGACTTGAATATAGGCGATCGCGCTGGCATCCGTGCCGGTGCCCATGGAATGCACCTCATAGACAGTGACCTCAAACGGAGGTTCTCCCGCACTGATCAGGGCGTGGGCGAATGCGGCTAGCGGTCCGTTGCCTTCGCCCGTGATCAGCAATGGCTGTGCGTCTCGCTTCAGGCTGCTCCTGCATGCGATGCGACCATCCACTCCATCAGAGTGAAAATGCTCAAGTTCGTAGGGGCTCTGGAGGTCGACATAGATGTCCCAAAAAAGATCACGCAATTCGCGGGCGGTAACCTCCCTGGCCAGGCGATCAATATGCACATTTGCCGCAGCGCCGAACTCGATCTGAAGGGATCGAGGCAGGCAGATTCCAAACTCCGACTCCAGCAGGTAGGCAACGCCACCCTTGCCAGACTGGCTATTTACGCGGATGACTTCCCGGTATTCCCGCCCGATGTCACCGGGATCTAAGACCAGATACGGCACATCCCACGGCGCATTCGGTCCTGCTGCATCCATTGCTGCAAAGCCCTTCTTGATGGCATCCTGATGGGATCCGGAAAAGGCGGTAAATACCAACTCGCCTGCGTACGGGTGGCGTGCGGCGACGGTCATCTCTGTGCAGCGTTCGTAAGCGGCTCGGATCTCGGACAAATTGGAAAAGTTCAGCCCGGGGGCAATTCCCTGCGAAAACAAATTCATCGCAACGGTGACGATGTCCAGGTTTCCAGTCCGTTCGCCATTTCCAAAAAGGGTGCCTTCCACCCGCTCAGCGCCGGCCAGCATTGCCATCTCTGTGGCTGCCGTTCCTGTATCGCGATCGTTGTGTGTGTGGACGCTGATGACCACGCTTTCCCGATTCGTCAAATTTCGAATAAACCACTCAATTTGATCCGCATACACGTTTGGGGTAGCCACCTCCACCGTTTCCGGAAGGTTCAGAATCATCTTATGGTCAGGAGTGGGCTGCCACGCTTTCATAACTGCTGTGCAGATTTCCAGCGAGAATTCCAATTCCGTGCTCGAGAAGCTCTCGGGCGAATATTGGAAAACCACCTCGGTGCCTGCCAGCGCTGGCAGGCGATCTTTCACTGCTTGCGTTCCACGCACGGCGATTTCGACGATCTGCGCCTTTTCCAATCCGAAAACAATCCGACGCTGGGCGGGGGATGTCGAGTTATAGAGGTGAACGATCGCGCGACGGGCACCTTTCAATGACTGAAATGTTTTCTCGATGAGCTCTTCCCGCGCCTGCACCAAGACCTGAATCGTTACGTCGTCTGGAATCCGATCTTCCTCAATCAACCGGCGCATGAATTCAAACTCGGTATTGGATGCCGCAGGGAATCCCACTTCGATTTCTTTGAATCCAACGCTCACGAGCGTATGAAAAAATTCGAGCTTCTGCGCAACGGTCATTGGTGATGGCAGCGCCTGGTTGCCGTCGCGAAGGTCCACGCTGCACCAGATCGGTGCGTGGTCGATCACGCGGTCGGGCCACTTCCGGTCGGGCAGATTTACCGGGGGAAACGGCCGGTATTTTTTTGAGGGATCAGAAAACATAGGGTGGAAAGTTGAGGAAAGAAAACGAATTAAGGTGGACCCCGAAATTCGGGCTAGAGGATAGGAGATACAAAGCGATGGAGTGAAGGGTTGTAAAGCGACAACGTGAAAGACCATCAAAAATGAAAGCCGAACGCAGAAGACACGATGCAACATTCAAAGCCCGAGTAGCGCTGGAAGCGTGTTACGCGCTGCGATAATCACGGGGAATCGGAGGAGTTTTAATTCAAGATAATCGCGGCGACCGCGGAGGATTGTAGTCGCCCGTCGCAATCCGGCCTTGTATAAGTTGCCTTTACGGGAGGGGCAATGCGCTCATGAAGTTCCGCCGAGTGTCCTCCGGAACAAGATCATTGTTACCCCCAAGCAGAATCATTAAGGGGGATGGAAGGAAGTCATTTTCCAACCGAGTCCATGCAGATGCGAACGCACTGTCAAAAAGAGAAGCTAAATTGTTCGGGATCGTCTGAAGTAGTCGCGGCAAACTGAGAGCATCATCAATCGCAGGTACCGTCGCAAAAAAAGGAATCCATCCATTCAAGTGGCGCCCCATCCAGAATGGTGAGATGAGAGTGGCTCGCACGCCTGTTTCGGTGAAAAACTGCCGATTTTCTGTAGAAATCCTTTCATCGTTGGGTGCCAAGACGATGAGGCTGCGATGACCTGCAAGCAGGGGCAGGCAGGCGGCAGAAAAGTGATCGATGGAATCAGCGTGAGTGATTTTGAAGGACTCGAGTCTTATCCCACCAAACTCCCGGGTGATCGTTCGGAGCGTTGTTTGAAAAAAGTCGGGTAGTGCTGGCTGCCGCAGGGACAGATCGACGGTCTCTGTCAGTGCCTGGGATTGCTTTTTGATGACATTTTCAACACGAAGACGTCGCTGAATTTCCTTTCTGAGTGTCAACTCAATTTGGGATTGCTGATCGGGATTGGCCATGGATCAGCTGGCGATCTCCGTCACATGACCTGCTCGCATTCTTAGCAGCACGCCCGAGGTGATCACGGAACTTCGATCTGAGAAAGCGTCTATCGCTTGCGCATGTTGTCAGTCATTCGATCTGGTAATTGGCCTCGGACGTTACCCTCCACGCGGTATCGACCTTCTCCAACTGATAGACCTTGGTGCGGACGATGTATTCTCCGTCGGTGAAACTTGCCAATGCTTCAGCAGTGCCATTGGGGAGTATTTTTACTGTATTGACGCGAAGAAATGGGCCGTAGTCCCCTGAGAACCGGTCACGAATTCCGTCTTCTCGGACGACCATGGCGTGGGATGCTGGAATCACGCGCAACTTTTTTGATCGAATCGGTGGATAGAGTTCCAGTGCTTGGATCAGATCTGGATCGGGATCCATCTCGATTTCGCCTACGGATACAAACTGCACTTGGAAGTCTTTGTTGAATCCCGTGTTTCGATTGTCGAAGAGGTGCCGGAAGACTCCCGCTCGGATCGCGTTATCTTCATCGCGGGTGGCATAATCGTTGAGAGCCTCAAATGATCCTCGTTCGCGCTCGGCGAGGCCCGGATGTTGGTGCGCCCGTCGGGACGCCTCGCCCGCACCGAAGTTCCGGGAGCGCTCGACTATGGTGGCTGAACGAACAAGGTTGTGTGCGGAAGTAAATGGCCCTAACGCAGAATCAACAACATTTTCTTTGAGCTTTTGATTGTCAGGGCGCGTTAACCATTCGAGATGATACAACTTTTCAAGCGTCGTGTCTGGTGTCCGAACGGGTTCCGGGGTGGGCGAGGTAAATTGCTGTGCCTGGCTAGCCGTGGTGGGAAGGAGCCCAGCGACGAGCGCCACTAAAATACATTTCGTAATAGATCTATTCATATCTTAACGCCTGGATCGGATCTAGCCGACTCGCCTGAATGGCAGGATAGATCCCCGAAACAATGCCTGCCACGGCTGCAAATGTCACGCTTAGTAATACCGCTGCCACCGTAACGAACGGTTCATTATCCGAGGGCGCGAGCCGATTCAGGATATCAATCAATCCAAATCCGCAGAGCACGCCCAAAATTCCTCCCATCAGCGCGATCGACACACTTTCAATGAGGATTTGCAGAAAAATATCCCTTGCCTTGGCACCTACCGCGCGACGGATTCCGATTTCACGAACGCGCTCGGTGATGCTGGCGAGCATAATGTTCGTTATTCCGATGCCACCCACGAGCAGGCTAATCAACGCAATCAAACCGCCGCTGATGCGGGTGCCGCGGATGTTGCGTTCCATGCTGTCGAACCAGTCCTCCCGGGTAGTAAATCCAAAGTCATCGACTCCACGATGCGTTTGATTCAGGACCCGGCGGACTTGATCCAGTGCGGGAGCAAACGAATTTAAATCACTGATTCGGACGTTAAAGTCATTGAGACGAATAGTATCTACCGAATCTTCGGGAAATTTTCCGGATTTGAATTCGTAAAACATGGTGGAAAATGGAATCACGACGGCCTGGTTTTTTCCTCGGAAGGGATCCCAACTGCCCCTGGAGCGGCGGGTCGGCACTGCCGTCTCTGGATTCTTTACCTTTCGTTCCGCGGCACGGCGGTCGCTTTCGCGGACGTATTCGATAAATACTCCAATCACCTCAAATGGCACCTCTTGGATAAATAGTATTTTCCCAAGGATTTGCTCAGGGGGCAGGTTTGGCCACATCTGCTTGGCGATGGTATCACCAATCACGACTGCTCGATTTGAGAATTCCCCATCAAGATCCGAGATGAAGCGGCCCGCAGCGAGTTCATTGGAGGCCACTCCCATGTAGTCGGGCCATGCGCCCGTCACGCGGACGCGCATGGTTTCTGTTCCGCTGGAAACAGGAAGGCCCTCTTGGAGCTCGGGAGAAACATGTGAGATCAGGTTCGCAGACTGCCGGATTGCGACAGCGTCCTGTAGGGTGCGGCCCGGCGAGAGATTCCAGAAATCCAGATTTTGATTAGAAATCTCCTGGTCGACGACGCTGACAAGTTCCAACCCACCCATTTGTGCCATAAATACGCGGGATCCTCGCTCAATGCCGGCAGTGAGCGCCAATGTGGCTACCAGGCTGCTCACGCCTAAAACAATTCCGAGCATGGAGAGACCACTCCGGAATTTGTGCGACCAGATTTCACGGAATCCATTTTCAAGACTGATGCCGAGATTCATGGGTCAGATTGCAGTTTTTCGGGGATCGTATTGCCGTTCGATCTGGCCGTCTTTGATTTCAATCACACGGTGCGTCACCGCTGCAATCTTGGGATCGTGAGTAACCAGAACCACGGTCCGGCCCGTCTCGTGGAGTTCGCGGAACATCTCAAGAATGAGCTTTCCTGTCGTGGAATCCAAATTTCCCGTGGGTTCGTCTCCGAACACAATCTTGGGGTCATTGACCAGCGCGCGCGCGATCGCAACCCGCTGGCACTGACCGCCACTAAGCTGGGTTGGACGATTTAGCCGACGGTCTTGAAGTCCCACACGCTCGACCAGTTCTTCCGATCGTCGGCGGCGCGTTGATGCTGACGCCCCTGTGTAGATCATTGGAACTTCTATATTCTCAAGGACGTTTAGTCGGGGTAGCAAATTGAATGACTGAAATACGAAGCCGATTTCCCGGTTGCGAATATCGGATAACTTATCCGAATTTGCTGTCGTAATGTCATATCCGCAAATCTCCATACGCCCGGCTGAGGGTTTATCCAAACACCCAAGGAGGTGCATGAGCGTGGACTTCCCGCTGCCGCTGGGGCCGATGATCGAAACAAATTCTCCTTGATCAATGGAAAGCGAGATACCGTTGAGCGCCCGAATTTCCTGGTCGCCAATATAATATATCTTGGTGACGTTTTCGAGGAAAACCAGCGACACGTTAGCTGGGATTGGTAGTCCGGGGGTCGTTAAGGAAGACCTGCTCTCCCTCATTGAGGCCGGATGTGATTTCCGCAAACGACATGTTGCTCACCCCGATGGTCACTTTCCGTTTTTCCATGAGATCGCCATTTTTAACGAACACGACGCGTTCCTCATCATCAGAAAACACAGCAGCGATGGGCACGCTGACCGCAGCTTTCGCTTCAGCCACGGGGAGGTTCATGCTCACAGACATTCCCGGCTTCAACCGGGATTCTCCGGCATCAATCGCTGCCTGGACTTGGAATCCCTTAATGTTGTTTTTAACGGTGGCTAGAGGTGCTACAAATTCAACGGTCGCACCCACTGGCTCTGAATTGTCGCCCTGCATATTAACGAGCACACGTTGTCCAGCCGCAACCTTCGGCACGTCTACTTGGTTCACATGGGTATCAATGAGAAGGTCCGAG
>JBGSMR010000279.1:0-3924 GCA_041740065.1 Chthoniobacterales bacterium | reverse complement strand
TACGGTGCTATCATTGGCAAGGCGCTCTACGACGGTCATATCACCGGCGACCTCCGCAGCCTCACCGCTTAAGCCATGGTTCACACCAGCGTGGCAATCCGCTGGAGCGCCTGCTGAGCGGCGTGCGAATCCCGGACAAATCGAGAAAATCCCTGCCATGCGGCAGGATGCACGCCCACCCACGCAATCAGTTTTGCTGTTGGCCAACATGCGCCACCGGCCGCTGATTGCAAAAGCGCGGGGGGTACGACCATATCGCTCTTGGCGTCATCACTGATCGACCGCACCGTGATCATCGGGATATTTGCTTCGCAGGCGACCCTGAATAATTCTGTCGACTCCATATCGACGGCGTCTGCACCGGTTTTTTGCTGCAATTTCAATTTTGAAGCGGATGAATCGACGATCTCAGCCGCGCTAAACATCGTGCCAATCCGGATGTCATTCAGACGTGACATCGCGTGCAATTCTTTCACCCACTCCGCAGAGCTCAGGTTCTCTGCAAGAATCAGATCGCCAGCATTTATGTCGGCGGCCAATGCTCCTGCAAAGCCGGTTGATAGGATTTTCTGAGGCCGGGACTGGGATATTCTGGCACGCAACGCGGCCGCCGCCACTCCGGCGCCCATTCCTGTGTGGAGAATTTCTGTTCCCGCGAGCAGCACTCTACGCACCGCAACGCTCTCAAATGGCAGCGCACAACAAACGAGTGTCATTCGCGAATCTCCGAAACAATAACCACCTCGATTAATACCGGATCTTGATCCGCTGGGATGGACAGTTCTTGATTCCGAGCCGCCAGAAAAACAGCCGCCTTCGCCGCAGGCAACGTGGCGAGAAGACGACGATTCCCGGTGTCCTCCGACGGAAAAACGAGCGTCGTTCCGCCAAGTTCACTTACCTCAGAAAGCGTTTTCATTTGTTCGGCTTCCGGGTCTGCGGCGGTCGTCCGGATAGCTACCCGCGCCGAAGTATCCGCATCAAGCGGTGCTGAGAGATCGCCCCAAGCAGATGCTGCCACCGCTTCAAAGGACCCGCGCAATGCCGAATCATCGATCTCGTCTCTGGCCGCAGGCGCCTCTTGATTTCCCCGCGACTCACGAAAATGGACCACTAAAAAATACGACGCCACCGTCAATGGCAGCGCAAGCATGAGGAACACGAGCAATACCATGAGCATCAATTGCGGCGTGATTTGGAGAGGATTCTTTTGCTCGGGTTCCGGTGTCATTGGTTCAGAAAGAACCGGATTCCGCTCCAGCGCTCAATTTTATTCGGACTCAAACACGCTTTCATCGCAATTATCCTTGCGGGTTTACACCCAAAAGATTGAATATTTGCCATCATGGCAGACGCATTCAAGTCCCTGCGGACATTCGAAGGATACAACGGAAAAACTGGAAAATTCTATTCGCTCCCAGCGCTCGAGGAGCAAGGGATTGGCCCGATCTCGCGGCTGCCGATCAGCATTCGGATTGTGCTCGAATCCGTGCTTCGCAATTGCGACGGAATCAAAGTCACAACAGAGGACGTCAAAGCGCTCGCAAATTGGAATGCCAAGGCACCAGACCCAGTGGAAATCCCGTTTGTTGTCGCCCGCGTCGTCCTACAGGATTTCACTGGCGTGCCGCTCCTCGTGGATCTCGCGGCTATGCGCAGCGCCGTGTCATTACTCGGACACGACCCCAAGATCATCGAACCGCTCGTGCCAGTCGATCTCGTCGTGGACCACTCGGTGCAAGTCGACTTTTTTGGATCTGCAGATGCCCTCCGAATGAATCTGGAAATGGAATTCTCGCGCAACCGGGAACGCTATGAATTTCTCAAATGGGGACAGCAGGCGTTCGATACCTTTGGAGTCGTCCCTCCTGGCATCGGCATCGTCCACCAGGTCAACTTGGAGTATCTCGCCAAGGGCATTCTCAGCGCGGACGGTGAATTATTTTATCCGGACACGCTCGTTGGAACGGATTCACACACGACGATGATCAACGGTCTTGGTGTGGTCGGATGGGGCGTCGGCGGCATCGAAGCCGAAGCGGGAATGCTCGGCCAACCGGTGTATTTCCTTACCCCTGAGGTCGTCGGAGTGAACCTCACCGGCACGCTAAAAGAAGGCGTCACCGCAACAGACCTCGTCCTTCGTGTTACCGAAATGCTCCGCGCTCAAAAAGTCGTCGGGAAGTTTGTTGAGTTTTATGGCGAAGGTGCCGCAGCGCTGGGCGTCACCGATCGAGCCACCATCGCCAACATGGCACCGGAATACGGCGCAACGATGGGATTTTTTGGCGTTGATGAAGAAACGCTCGCGTATCTCCGCGGCACAGGTCGTAGCGAGGAACTGTGCACCACGCTGGAAGCCTACTACAAAGCCCAAGGGCTCTGGGGCATCCCCCGGCAGGGCGACGTCGATTATTCGGTCGAACTCGCGCTCGACCTCGGAACGATTGTTCCCGGTGTCGCCGGCCCCAAACGGCCGCAGGACAGAATCAACCTCAACGACCTGAAGAGCACTTTCGGTGCACTCATTGAGAAACCAGTCTCCGAAGGCGGTTACGGGAAATCGGCAGCAGATTTTGCTCTACGAGTGCCCGTCCGGATCAATGGTTCAGGAGGAAGCGATGATGAAATGCCATCCAGCGATTCCATCTCGAATCATATTCAAGAAGGCCTGCCGCGGGACGAACAAGAGATGATCACTAACCGGCCGACTCCAGACAGTGGATTGCCAAAGTATCCATCGCCCTACCGCACCGCCAACACCGAAATTGGCAATGGCAGCGTGCTCATCGCGGCTATCACGAGTTGCACAAATACTAGCAATCCGAGCGTGATGCTGGGGGCTGCATTGCTTGCTAAAAAGGCAGTGGAAAGAGGCCTCACAGTTAACCCGGCAGTGAAGACGTCACTAGGACCCGGCTCCCGCGTGGTCACCGATTACCTGGAGAAAACGGGCCTCCAGCCGTATTTTGACAAACTAGGCTTCCAGACCGTCGGATACGGATGCACGACCTGCATCGGAAACTCCGGACCGCTCCATCCCGCACTCGAAGACGCAATCACACAAAACGATCTCGTTGCTGCCAGCGTGCTCTCCGGCAACCGGAATTTCGAGGCGCGCGTCCATCAGAACATCCGCGCGAACTTCCTGATGTCTCCGCCGTTGGTCGTGGCATTTGCGCTCGCAGGGACAGTTGATATTGACCTGAGCTCCCAGCCAATTGGCAAAGGCACTGATGGTCAGGATGTTTATCTCAGCGATATTTGGCCGAGTCTGAAGGAAATCCGTGATGCCATGGCATCCGCGCTCAAACCAGAGGTATACCGGAAATTGTACACCGATTTCGCAGAGCAGAATCCCAAGTGGAACGAAATCCCATCCTCTACCGGTGACGTGTATGAATGGGATCGCGAGAGCACCTACATTCAAGAGCCGCCATTTTTCACAGGTTTCGGGATGAGCGCAGGCACGATCTCTGACCTCCGTGGTGCACGGGCGATGGGGATCTTCGGCGATTCCGTAACGACGGATCACATCAGCCCGGCTGGAGCAATTAAGAAAACCAGCCCGGCCGGAAAATTCCTGCTGGAGAGCGGTGTCGCTCCGGATGATTTTAATAGCTACGGATCTCGTCGTGGCAATGACCGCGTCATGACGCGCGGCACGTTCGCAAACGTCCGCATCAAGAATCTCATGGTTCCGGGCGTCGAAGGGGGATATACGCTCTATTTTGGCGATCAAGACGTGCCTGCACCAGATAAGGACATCAGCGCTGCCGCAGGCAAACCGACGTTTATCTACGACGCCTGCATGGCATACAAATCCGACGGAGTTCCCTTGATCATTTTCGCCGGACAAGAATACGGCACCGGCTCGAGCCGCGATTGGGCTGCCAAGGGCACCAACCTGCTTGGAGTTAAAGC
>JBGSMR010000245.1:0-4190 GCA_041740065.1 Chthoniobacterales bacterium | reverse complement strand
ACGAGAGATGATAAAATTCTGGAAGCAGCGCCCGATTCTGCTCAGTGCCCATAGTCTTAGTGGGATCATTTTTATCGCCTTCTTCATGGAAGACGCGGATTGAAACATGGCTACTATTTCTCATAATAGTGAAGTTGTTGGGGCATCCTTCGGGATGCCCCATTTTTTGACGATCGAGTGAATTATTCACAGACGAGGGTTTTGGAGTTCGGGGCTTCGCCGGAGAGGTCGAGGCCAAAGTCCTCGGAGTAGTGGGTTTCTGGGCAGATTAGGATTTGGAATTGGCCGTCGCGGACGGATTCAAACTGGTGCTGGTTTTTGAAGAATTCGTTCTCGTAGATCTGGACAGTGTAGCGTTGCAGGGAGCGTAGGAGATTCCGGTGGAGGGGGATGGTTTCGTTGCGGAGTTGCTTCGTCAGTTCCCTCGATATTTCGTCGTTGGGGATGATGATGGGGATTTGGTTGTTCTCGATGAGGCGGAATTTTTCCGCTGCGGTTTTGTATTGGAAGAGGAGGGGGAGATTTGGGTCATTGACGCAGAGGAAATCAGCCATGATGGATTTCGAGTCCCACTGGGACTTCTGCTGGTAGTAGTATTTGTCGAAGTAGGCTTGGACGGCAGCGGTGGATAGGGGGGCTGCGGCATGGAGATCCAATATTTCGTGACCGACTTGTGCGGTTTCGCGGAAGAAGCGTTCGCTGGCGACATGCTCTGAGTGGAAAACGTGGACATGGCCAGTGGGGAGTTTTCCGTTCCGGTTGCAGCGTCCGGCGGCTTGGGCGATGGAATCGAGGCCTGCCATGCTGCGATAGACGATGGGGAAGTCGATATCGACTCCGGCCTCGATGAGTTGGGTGGAGATGAGTCGGACGGGGAGACCTGTGGTTAGGCGCTGGCGGGCATCTTTCAGTTTCCCCAGGCGGTGTGCGGGAAACATGAGAGTGGAAAGGTGGATGTTGCCTTCGTCTTGGGGCAGGAGTTGGAAAAGTGCGCGGGCGTGTTTCCGGGTGTTGACGATACAAAGGACTTGGGGAACGGCTGCGACTTCGGAAGCGATGGTTTGATCGTCGAGAGTGTTTCGATAGGTGATCTGGACGCGGTCGAGATTTCTGAAAAGTGCTTCGGTATCAGAGATGATTTCGGTGGGTGTTTCGAGGCCGATGGGAAGGAGTGTGCTTTTTTGGATTGCAGGCTGGGTAGCCGTGCAAAGAACTGTGGTAACGTGGTAATTCTTCGAGAACTGCTCAAGGGTGCTGAGGCAGGGGGCGAGGTATTGGACGGGTAGAGTTTGGGCTTCGTCGAGGATAAGCACCGAGTTGGCGATGTTGTGGAGTTTCCGTGATCGTGAGGTTTTGCTAGCGAAGCAGGATTCGTAGAACTGGACGGCTGTCGTGACGATGATTGGGGAATCCCAATTCTCGGTAGCTAGGCGTGATCTAATGGATTCCTTTTCCTCGTTTTCCGGCGAAAGGTTGCTGTGGTGCTCAAGAACGATGTTCGGTCCAAGTTGTGCGAGTAGTTCGGCGAAAATGGCGGCGTTTTGCTCGATGATGGATGTGAAGGGGATGACGTAGATGATACGTCGCTGGCCATGGGTGATGGCGTGGCGGAGTGCGAAGGCGAGAGAAGAAAGTGTTTTGCCGCCACCGGTGGGGACTGTGAGGGTGAAGATTCCGGGAGATTCGGTAGCTTTTTCGAGGCAGTTTTCGACGATGGTGAAGCGGGCTTTTGCTACGGTTGTGTCGGGAACTCCGAATTCAGCGATCTTAGCTTCCAAAAGTGAGAGAGCCTTTACGAAAACATCCTTTGGTTTCTCGGGACGGAGCGCGGCTTGCGCTGGATTCATGAATGACTCGGTGGCGAGGAAATCAGCATCGACGAGACAGGAGAAGAGCATCCGCTGGAAAAAAGACAGTGGGAAGGCGTTGTCTTTGATTGCGAGAAAGGCGGGCGGCGTGGGTATGCTTTCCGAAATCAACTCAGGTGGCGCACCAGTTAATTGGGGGATATCTTTGAGGAAGCGCTTTTCCAGGCTGGCACCGGTGCTGCGCGAGTCGAGCAGGCCGCTGTGGTGTCCGGCAATGGCATTGGCGATAATGTGTCCGAGTGTTTTGTGGCGTGATATGGCGAGTTGAGCGCCAGCTGTTGTATGATCGGTCTTCCCTATGATCTCGGACGAATGGGAATCTTGGGCTTTAGAGAGATAAGTTTGGAATGTTTCTGAGAACTTCCCGAGATCATGCCATAGTCCGGTGAGGTAGCCCCATTGGTGGGCGGAGACGGATTCGGGGGAATCTGCTGGGAACATTTCGGCGGCGAATTTCGCTGTCCAATGGGCGACTTTGTTGAGGTGCCCGTGGCGTGGCTCCATGCGTTCGCACTTTTCACAGCTGTGGCGCTGGCATTCGTCCTCGCCTTCGCCGAAGGGCGTGAACAGGGGCTCCCAGTCGATTTGTGGCGCGATTGTTCCGTCAGATTGGGTCTTTGTGTGTGCGTAAGCGGGCATGGGTAGCGGAGGACAGAGTTGTGATGAATGCGTTACGCCGTGAAATTGCGCACTTGGCGAAGGTGACGGCTATTCGTTTGCCGTGTGCGTTGCATTTGACCTCGAAGCAGCAGCGGGATGTTGCACAAAGAGGCGATGCTAAAATTCGTCACCATTTTCTTGTCCAAACTTGATAGGGATCGCGTGTTCGGGCGGAGATCGTAATCAAGGAGATCGATGGATTCGGCGAGACGGGCAGTATTTTTCTGACTGATGGCGAAATCCGCGCGGCGGAACGCAATGGGCGTGCCTGAATCGATGGTCGGAGGGAGGAATCTCGCTGCATCCGTGAGGAAACTACAGTGGGTTTTTATGTTAACAGACAGCATATTTAAAGGATGAAATTATTGGGAAACTGAACGTTTCACGAATGATGCGATTGCAGATTTCTTCGGTGGAATTTACGGGAGCGGACATGGAGACGTAGGATGCTTTTTCGGGGCCTATTTTACCAATGGGGGTAGGACAACGGCGGGGGTATGCCCCAAAAAAAGCAAAATAATTTTCGCCCCTGATTCAGCAATGATCGAGGGTGCAAATGCGGTAGGCCTCCTGACCCTACACTAAGATTGCGGGCGTCATATTCCGCGCCCATGCGGGCCGGTGAGGCTCCCTGCCGGGTCGATCGGAACGATGCGGGTGGATCCGACCGGGGTAAATCGATTCTTAATCATCGGCGATCTTTTGTTGTCTTCTCCGGCCAAAAAGATATCCTCTTGACCTGTTCTCAACGGATGGGTGGCAGAGTGGTCGATTGCGCACGCTTGGAAAGCGTGTGTTCCTTCATCGGAACCCAGGGTTCGAATCCCTGCCCATCCGCCAATTTCCTCTTACGAGCTACGGGAAATATCCTTTACGATCTGAATATAGTCTTGGAGAGGCTTGGAAGGATTACTTGCCCTCCACGCAATTGTGGCTTCGCGGAGAAGCGGCGGGGACAGCGGGCGAAAAACTACCCCCTCATGCGACAGCGCGGCTACTTGCTCGGGCATCAAGGCCACGCCGAGACCATCGGCGACAAATCGAATTGCGGTCGGTTCGATGTCCGCCTCCTGCAAAATCTTTCCTGAGAAGCCAGCCTTCTCGCAGATTTCGAGCAGCCATTCGCGTGCACCGGGCTGGGTCCTCGCGGACATCCCGATGAAGAATTGCGTGGCGAGATCTCGGAGTTTTACCTTCGCATTCTTCGCGAGCGGATGGTGGACGGGCAACACGGCAAGGATCGTGTCCTGGGCCACGCATTCGGAGCGGAGGTCGTGGCCGGATAACCCGGGACGCAAACCGATAAAGCCGAGGTCGATTTTCTGGGCGTCGAGCGCTTGAAACTGCTCGGCGCTGGTCATGTCGAAAAGATTTAACGCCACGTTTGGGGACAGTTTGCGGAAAGCTCCCAGCGTTGCCGGGAGCAGCCCGTAATGAAGGTTGGAGACGTAGCCGATATTGAGGTGGGAGCTTTCTCCGTGATCCATCCGCTGCACGGCGGCGACGCTTTCGGCGCACAAGGCGAGCACCTTTTTTGCGTCGAAAAGAAACCGGCGGCCCTGCTCGGTCAGCACGACGCGGTTGTTCGAGCGATCGAGCAACCGCACGCCAATCTCGTCCTCCAGATTTCGCACCTGCCGCGTGAGCGACGGTTGGGCGAGC
>JBGSMR010000217.1:0-5756 GCA_041740065.1 Chthoniobacterales bacterium | reverse complement strand
TTCGGTGATGATCTGGTCGTATTTCGCCCAATCGAGAAGCCCGACTCGCGTCACATTCGGCCGAATGAGCAGATCCACTTTGTCCACGGCCCGGCGCTGGCGATTAACCGACGAGCTGATGGTTGCACCCAGCAATATCTCAGGCAGAAATGGCAGTCGGTATTTCCTTTTTGCGACCGGCTTCAAGCGGTCCCAAAGGAGGGCCAAATTGTCAGGGAGTTCGCTGAGACCCAGCGGGACTGACGGCTCCTCCGCCATGACGACACCAATAATCCGCCCGACTCCTTGGGCCTGCATCACATCAACCGGGAAATTATTAAACGTGCCACCATCGACCATGAGATGATCATCGATCACGACCGGGGGAAGTGCGCCAGGAATTGAAAAGCTGGCCAACAATGCCCGCGATAAAGAGCCCCGCGTGAGGATGGCCTGCTCGGCTGCCGAAAGATCAGTGGCAATGCAAAAATAGGGAATCCATGTGTCTTCGATACCGATGGCAGTGCCTGCAGCATCCACGATTGCCTGCTCGGTAATGCGCCGTACGCGTTTACCGATCACGAAGGACATCATCGGCAATAGATTAATGTCGCTGGTCGGCTTGTTCAAATAGACCTTCCGACCGGCATCGACATAATCTTTGCCGGTTAGGTCCATTGCACGCCATGCGGCTGCCGTGGCGCCCATGCTAGTTCCACCGATGAAATCCGGCGCAATCCCGGCATCTGCGAGCGCGTTGATCACACCGAAGTGCACGAAGGCACGCGCGCCGCCACCTGCCAGCACGACTCCAATCGCGCGACCAGCCAGCGTTCGCGCCAGCCGCCGCATATCCGGTGCGTGGTTTTTCCGGATGTGAAAGTGGCGATCCACAGGGCGCCGGTCTAGCCAATGGATCGTGCCAGTGGGCGAGCGTTTGTCGTGGGGATGCAGGAGCACTAAACTCTGGATAACCTGAGGAGACGCACCGTCCCCATCGAACAATTGCTGCTCAACCTCGGAGACCAACGGGGGCGTGTCCGCGTCAGCAAGCAATAGAATCTCATCTGCTTGTCTCACACAGCGCGCGGTCCATGGCGTTGGCTCGGGATCAGCGATGAGGATCATCGCGTCCGCAGAGGACTCAAGCTTTGTCAACCACTCCGCCACTGGGCCATGACGCCCCGTGCATTCGTCAGCGCCGACCTGTCCGAGTTCGCGACAGGCGTCGCCGCCAATGATGGTATGCACGGGACCGCCGTATTCCTCACGAACACGCCCCAGCTCCCGGCCGAATGCAACCGCATCGACCGATTTCGAAATCGGAACGATACAAATAATTACCGGCTTCCGGGGCGGGTTCCGACGGCGTTCGGCTCGACGATATCGTTCGACGGCCCCACGCGCCACCGTAAGCGCCAGCCGGGGTGCCACAGCCAGAAGCGATTCAAAGTCCGCACGAGTGAGTCGGGCCACTGTGGAGTCGCGCAATGCAAAGATCGATGCAGATCGAGGTTCTTCAAGGATCAACGCCAGTTCGCCGACGGTCTCGCCACGCCCGATTTCGCCTAGCGTTGTTTTACGCCCACGGTCGTCGGTCTTGACTGCACGGAGCCTGCCACTAAGTACGAAATACACTTCGTCGCTCTGTTCATCTTGGTGAAATAACACAGCCCCGGCAGGCACTTCTAAAAAGGTTGCCTTTTCGGCAGCGAGATCCAAAAACTCCCGTGCCGTGGTGTCAAAAAAATAGGTGAGTATACTCTCCAACGCCGCCACCTTGTCGGCAGTTTTTGAAGCCACGACAATCATCGGATTCAAGCCCGCCTTCCCGTCTATCAAGTTCCCTTCCATGCTTTCAGTCAGGGTTGCTTACCGAAGCAGGATGCGCAAGACACAATCAGTGCGCAGCGGAAATCTATGGTTTAGGTCTAAAATTCGGCAGGTATATTTGCCGTAGGGTCATCAGAATTTATGTCCCACCACACCCGGGCCGTCCGCTCCCAGGAAGTCGGCTCGAACGGAAATAATGTGTCTTCCTTCAACATCGCGCGCACCGTCTGACGCAGCCCAAACGACGAGGTAACAGATCCCGGCTCAATCGCTGGCGCCGCGAAAACAATCGACGACGGCCACGTCCATGTATAACGCACGAAGCTGAATTTCCCGAATGTCTCGCTAGATGCATCATCGTCGCGGAAGGTCAGGTAGTAGTTCGTATCCACTCGCGAGATCCACCCGGTAAAACGATGGATTTTTTTCGGCGCATCGGTGACATTTTTATACAGGATCGTGTATCTACTGACGTCCTGGCGGACTACAGCAATCCGGTGGACCCGTCTTGAAGTGACTTCCTCTCCGTCGACTTGGGTGCGGACGGCTTCGTTATATTGAAAAACACCGAGCAAGCGGGTGTCCAGATTCGTCGACGGATACGGCGTAAGCGGGTGCTCAAAAAGACACCCGGACAGCAAAAAGCAGGCAGCCATCACTGCTGCAACTCGGGTGGAAACTCGGCAAAATGGGATCATCATCATCAAACGTGTGGCGGATGCCTGCGGTCCATCCGCATCACCTCCTCCGGGCACAATGCTCAAATCCAAGTGCCGGGCGCAATCACAGAGTTCTTCGGGACAACGACAATTCCATCACGAATGTAAAATCCATCGCCATCCAAATCCTCGGATTTCCCCTGCGGCGTGATGACGACGTTGTCGCCGATGCGTGCATTTTTGTCGATAATCGCATGGTCGATGATGCAATTTTTGCCAATGCCCATCGCAGGAACATCTGTTGGTTCCGGACCATTGTCGTTGGGGTAATAGTCCGCTCCCATGACAATCGAGTTCTTTAAGGTCGATCCGGATTGGATAATGCTCCGGATTCCGATCACGCAGCGCTCGAGCTTGGCGTCGGTGATGTGACTGCCATCGGAGATGATTGCACGGTCTACGGTCGTTCCGCGAATCACACTCGCTGGCAGGAACCTCGCCTGGGTGTAGGTGGGGCGGCCAGTGACATAAAAATTATATGCCGGATCGGGATTTGTGAGATTGAGATTGGCGTCAAAAAACGCGCGGATCGTCCCGATGTCTTCCCAATATCCTTCGAAAATAAAGGCATCGACCTTCAAGTGCTCAATGGCAGCGGGAATGATGTCACCACCAAAATCTGTGAAATCATTATCGAGACACTTTTCGAGAACCGCGCGGTTGAAGACGTAGATTCCCATGGATGCCTGGTAAAGATCCTCACCAGCGTGGCCGATCTCAGACAGGAGTTCTCTGGGCACACAAAGGCTGTCGAGAAGCTCTTTTTCCTTGGGTTTTTCAACAAACCGGATGATCCGACGATCCGCATTCGTGTGCATGATGCCAAACGATTTGGCATCCTCACGTACCACAGGAATTGTCCCGATGGTCATATCCGCACCCCGTGTGAAGTGCTGCTCAAGGATCTCGCGGTAATCCATCCGATACAGTTGATCGCCGCTGAGGATGATGAAATACTCATAGTTCCCCTGGAGGAAATACCGCATATTTTGCCGGACTGCATCTGCCGTACCTTGATACCAATGCGACCCCGCGGGCGTCTGCTGGGCGGCGAGCACTTCTACAAAACTCGGCGAGAAGCTGTCGAATTTGTAGGTCGCGTTGATGTGGCTGTGGAGCGACGTGCTATTGAACTGCGTCAAGACGTAGATCCCGCGGAGTCCAGAATTCAGGCAATTGCTGATCGGGATATCGACGAGTCGATACTTTCCGCCCAGCGGAACGGCAGGTTTTGCGCGTTCTTTTGTTAGGGGGAAGAGCCGGGAGCCGGCGCCGCCTCCCATGATGATTGCGAGGGTTTTTTCGGTTGTGGGGCTGTGATGGGTCCGCATCAGGAAGGAAAGTCGATTTGCATTGTATCTTGCAGGCGCTGGCCGCCTTTGTCACCATACAAAACTCGGTCGATCCGGAAAAAGCGAAAAAAAATCATGTGTGGTATTGTAGGATACGTCGGGAAGGCAGAAGCGCCCTCCATTCTTTTACAAGGGCTTAAACGGCTGGAATATCGGGGCTACGACTCCGCGGGTATGGCGATCCTAAATGGAAGCGGCCTCGAAGTTCGCAAGTCTGTTGGTCGAATTGCCGAACTCGAACAACTCCTAGCCAGCAACCCTGTTCATGGCCATCTAGGGATCAGTCACACCCGATGGGCTACCCACGGGGGAGTCACTTATGACAACGCCCATCCGCATTTTGACCAGAGTGGCAAGCTCGCACTCGTCCACAATGGAGTCATTGAAAACTATCAAGACCTCCGCAATGGATTCCTTGCCGACGGCCACGTTTTTCATTCGCAGACAGACACCGAAGTCCTAGCTCATCTCATCGGTCAATGTTTCGACACGCTGGGGCAAAAAACGCGCGAAAACCTCATCGAAGCCGTCCGACTCGCGCTCCGGCAGGTCATCGGCACCTACGGCATCGCAGTTATCCATGAGGATCTGCCCGGATTGATTGTCGGTGCACGGCGGGGGAGCCCGCTGGTGCTCGGTATTGGAAAAGGCGAAAACCTGCTTGCCAGCGATGTGAGTGCGATGGTCAGCCACACACGCGATGTGGTCTATCTCAAAGACTATGAGATTGTCGCAATCGATGCAGAGGAGTTTGAAATCAGCACGGTGCAAGGGCAAGGCGCAGGATTTGAAATCAGTAAGATCGAATTTTCTGAAAAAGATGTAAGCAAGGGCACCTACCCGCACTACATGCTTAAGGAAATCTTTGAGCAGCCTGACACGGTGCGAGACGCGATGCGCGGGCGACTGGTCCCGGAGGAGGCGACTGCAAAACTCGGCGGACTGAACATGACCAACGCCGAACTCCGCGACGTGGATCGGGTCATTTCCATCGGGTGTGGGAGTGCATTTCATGCCGCGATGGTGGGTGAATATCTTATCGAATCGATGGCACACCTGCCGGTGGAATGCGAGGTCGCCAGCGAGTTTCGATACCGCAATTTACCGACCACCAAAGACTCACTCGTATTTGTCATCAGCCAGAGTGGTGAGACCGCCGACACCCTCGCCGCGTTACGCGAGAGCCAGCGCAAGGGGCACCGCACGCTCGGGATCTGCAATAATGTCGGAAGTACGATCGCCCGCGAAAGCGATGGCGGCGTATATATGCACGCCGGGCCTGAAATCGGTGTGGCCGCGACGAAGTCGTTCACTTCCCAGCTTGTCATCCAGACCCTGATCGCGCTCCTGCTCGGACGCATCAAACACCTGTCCCACAGCGAGGGACTGATGATATTGCGTGAACTGGAATCTTTGCCCGACAAAGTGGCACGCACATTGGAGCTCTCCGACGCGATCGCCACCGTCGCCCAGAAATATGCGCAATCGCGCGTTATGCTTTTCATGGGGCGGCAATTTAACTATCCGATTGCCCTCGAAGGCGCACTCAAACTCAAAGAGATCAGTTACATCGCGGCATCCGGTTACCCGAGCGCAGAATTGAAACACGGCGTGATCGCCCTCGTGAACGAAGAAACCCCGTCCGTCGTCATCGCTCCACGTGATGCGGTTTTTGAAAAGAATGTCAGCAACATTGAGGAAGTCCGCGCCAGAAAAGGGCCCGTAATTGCCTTCGGTACCGAGGGAGACGACCGGTTGCGCTCTGTCAGCGATGACACGATTCTCCTCCCCGACGCCCCGGAATACCTCACTCCCGTGCTCGCATCCGTGGCACTTCAGCTATTTGCCTACCACATTGCCGTCGCACTCGGCT
>JBGSMR010000182.1:0-7727 GCA_041740065.1 Chthoniobacterales bacterium | reverse complement strand
GGTGACTTCGTGATGAACGTGAAGCTTTTGTCTTTGAAGACAGTAATCACAACGGGAAGAATGTCCCCTGCCTGCTTCTGTGTTGTTGCGTTGAATTCTTTGCAGAACGCCATGATGTTGACGCCGCGCTGACCCAGCGCTGGGCCAACTGGCGGCGCGGGATTTGCCTGTCCTGCAGGGATCTGCAACTTAATGTATCCGACAATTTCTTTGGCCATGGTGTCTCGTAGGTATAAAAAGGATCGCCGCCCAGTGCGGTGAAAAAGGAGCGAGATATTGCGCGCCTCTCAAGCGAGAGTCAAGAGAGTTATCAAAAAAAGTTTTATTCTCGCGGAAAAAGTCTCTTCTACTCGCGGTTTTTTGATGCTCGCTACGCGGAAATTTCCATGAAACACTGACTTTATGCCGCATCGTCCGAAACGAGTGAAGAAAACTGAAAATGTAAAGCCGTCGGGCGGTCGCGCTGATGAAAGTGCGGACCGCCGCCGTGTTGATGCGGCGGCCCGCTCGGCCCTGGCCCGCTTCCAAAATCGGAAGTCAGAGAAACGTTAGAATTGCTCTTATTGGTTAATTCCGCAGGAGGATTGCGGGGTTTCTTGCCCGCGCAGCGTCGAGGAGATCCGACAATATGGGCTCCAAGATCATCTGGGCGGTTGAAATTTGATCGAGGTCAATCGAATAGCGAGAAAGCAGGATGGCTTCTTCTCGATCTGCACCTCGGGTAGTATTTTGCAACCACTAAGAACATATGAATACAACACGCGACCTTATTCACCCTGCCGAACGCATTGTCCGCGCGATGGAGCGGATCTACCGCTATCGCATGACGACGACCTCTGGGGGTAATCTATCAATCCGTGATGAGAATGGCGATATTTGGATCACTCCAGCCCGCGTCGATAAAGGAGCACTCCGGAGGGAGGATATCATATGCGTGAAAGCGGACGGAACGGTGGAGGGCCGTCACCCACCGTCGTCGGAGTTTCCGTTCCATCGCAGGATTTATGCTTGTCGGCCGGATGTGAAAGCGATCATTCACGCACACCCGGTGGCATTGGTGGCATTCAGCATCAGTGGAAAAATACCCAATACGGCGCTTTTTTCCAAGGCGCATCAAGTATGTGGTGAGGTTGGGTTTGCGCCGTATGCGTTGCCAGGCAGCGAAAAGTTGGGCAAACTTATAGCCGACGTTTTTGCCACAGGATTCCGATGCGTAATGTTGGAGAATCACGGAGTGGTAGTTGTGGGCTGCGATTTCGACCAGGCGTTTAGCCGCTTCGAAACCTTGGAATTCACCGCTAAAACAGTCATCAAGGCCCAAGCTATCGGTGAAGTGCAGTATTTGACTGAGGAGCAGCTTCTTCTCGCATCTCAGCGTCAGCCGATGTTTGGAGTCTTTGCACCTGGGGTCGCGGACAGCCGCGAACGCGCCGCCCGACAAGAGTTGTGTGAATTCGTCCGTCGCGGTTACCATCAACGCCTGCTCATAAGCACCGAAGGAAGTTTTTCGACCCGGCTTGGCGAGGATGAATTCGTGATCACCGCCCGTTTTGTGGATCGCGCAAATCTGAGGCCGGATCAGTTGGTATTGGTGCGTGCCGGCGCGGTTGAGAAAGACTGCGAGCCGAGTTATGCGGCAGAGTTGCATCGGGCCGTTTATCGAGCGCATCCGAAGATTAATGCCATCATCAATGCCACTCCGGTTAATGCCACCGCGTTTGCTGTTTCGGACTCTGTTCTCGACACCCGGACCATTCCGGAGAGCTACGTTTTTCTTCGGGATGTGGGGAAACTTCCGTTCCGCGAAGTGTATGCAGCCCCCGAAACCGTGGCTAAACGCATGCGTGACGAGTACCCTGTTGCTTTGATCGAAAACGACGGGGCTTTGGTGCTCGGACGGACGATTTTGGATGCTTTTGACCGCTTGGAGGTGCTGGAATCCACAGCAGAGGCGGTCATTAATGGTCGCGCGCTTGGCCCGGTGAAATCAATGAAACCAGCAGCGATTGATGAGTTGATTGAAGCCTTTTTAAAATAGGCATCTCGTCCCTCGCGCGGACAATTGGTTGCCAACGGGCGAGCCATGGACGATTGTCCCTGTCGGATGTCATCACCGATTCTATACGAGAGCCATTGCCACACTCCGCTTTGCCGTCATGCGGTGGGCGAGCCGATTGAATATGCTGAAATTGCGCTTCAGCGCGGCCTGAAGGGGATTATTTTCACATGCCATTGTCCATTGCCAGATGGAGTCTCTGCATCTGTGCGAATGAAGCCGGAAGAGTTTGCCGCTTACGTCGCCATTGTCGAGGAGGCACGAGTCGCAATGCAAGGCATAGTGGACGTACGGCTCGGGCTGGAGAGTGACTACTATCCTGGGGTAGAGCCGTGGTTGGAGCAACTTCACGCGAGCGTTGAACTCAATCATGTCCTCGGATCCGTGCATTACCAAGTGGCTGACTATCGGCGAAAATTTTTCACAGGCGACATTTTTGCTTACCAACAATTGTATTACGAGCACCTCGCAGCTGCTGCAGAGACCGGCTTGTATGATACGCTGGCGCATCCGGATTTGATCAAAAACGAAAACCCTGATGAGTGGGATTTTGAGCGGATCCGGCCGATGGTCGAGCGGTCCTTGGACCGGATTGCAGCAACTGGAGTGGCAATGGAGTTAAACACCAGCGGACTGCAAAAGCTGTTGCCTGAGATGAATCCGGGGGTGTCTCAACTCGAGTTGATGAAGCAGCGTGGTATTCCAGTCGTCCTTGGCGCGGACGCGCATTGTCCGGAGCGGGTTGGCGACGGTTACGTTGACGCGCTTCGCACGTTGCGGACCGTGGGCTACGAGGATGTGAGCTATTTTCTAAATCGGAAGCGCCGGACGGTGCCCATCTCTGCGGCATTGGCGTCGCTGCGCGGCGTTGTCGTTTTGGCGGCATCCGGATCAACGCTCTGATTCCGAGATCCATCGCCATTGATACGGATCGAGAACGACGGAGTCTGTGCCAAGGGGAGAAAAGCGCTCTGGCAACACAACGGAGACCCGGACGTCGGAAATATTGACGACGCAGCAAACTTGCGCTCCGTCGTTTCCTCGCACTATGGCAAACACCGCATCGCCTACATTCAAGATGGATTGCGGGGCGGTGGGATGAAACGCGCGCTGCTGGCTGCGCGTGATTAGCATTTCCCTGAGGCGTTCAAAAATCTGAGACTCACGGCTGTCAGCGTTATCGAGTTTCCCGTTCAGGGTGTTGCGGTCGAACTTCTGCCGGTTGATCCTGCGCGGAATCCCTGTTTTTTGGGCCCCCGCTTGATCGCCTCGCGACCCGAACAGCGAGTGGAAATACAATCCGGGAACTCCGCGCATGGCAAAAAGGATCGCGTGTGCAGCCACGTGGCGGTCGATCGCGGTTGCTGTATCGGAATCGCCGTTGAGGGCGTCGTAGTAGTTAATATTGAGCTCGTAAGGGCTTGTTGAACCATCCGGATTTGACTTCTCAGAAACTCTGCCCCCGTGTGCCAGCGTCATTTCGACGAGCGCGTCGATTTCCACAGGATCCAAAATTCCCCGGACCGGGTTGACTCCAATGCCGTCGTGGGACGCGAGGAAATTAAACATCATTGATTGTTCGCCAGGCAGATCCAGCGATGCGGCCCATGCCGTGAGTCGATCTGCGTTGCCAGTGTGCAGGGTGTGCAGGACCAAGGGAGGAAGGGCGAAATTGTAAACCATGTGCGCCTCATTCGTTCCGTCACCAAAATAGGAAATGTTGAGGTCGTGGGGAACATTGGTCTCGGTGATGATCACGATCTCCGGATCCACCGATTCTGCAACGGTGCGGAATAGCTGAACCGCACGGTGGGTTTCAGGCAAATGGATGCATGAGGTGCCGACCACCTTCCAGAGAAAAGCAATCGCATCCAATCGAATGAAACGCACGCCCTGCTCGATGTAAAATAGGAAGACATCTACCAATCGCAGCATCATGCGTGGATCTGAGAAGTTGATGTCCGCTTGATCGGCGCTGAATGTCGTCCACACCTGTCGAGAGCCGGCTGCGCTTTCCATTTTGCTCAACACAGGGTGCGTTCGTGGACGCACGACCGCGGAAAGATCAGGGTCTCCAGATACTGAAAAGAATGCTTCCTCCCATCCGGGCTCCTGGGCAAGGAAGCGGAGAAACCAATCGCCCTGCACGGACGCATGATTAAATACCGCGTCAAACATGAGAGCAAACTTTTCACCCACTTGCGCAACATCCTCCCAGTCGCCGAACGCAGGATCGACGCGGTAATAGTCGATAACCGAAAACCCATCATCCGATGAACTCGGGTAGAACGGCAGCAAATGCACGGCAGGAAGCCATGAGGAAATGCGCTGTTGCAAGAAGTCAGCGAGCGTTGCCAGAGGAGCTTCGTCCGGGGCAGTGACTTGGTCTGCATAGGTAATTAGAATCGCATCCCGCTCGCTGAGTGGATCGAGTTGGATTCCAGCCGCTGCCCGCCCTGTCCGGGAAATATCCACCCGCGCTGATATCTCTGCAGCAAGGGAATCCGCGCGGTCCTCACCATAAATTACTGCGAGATGACCTCGTAATTTTTCGTTCATCAGTGCATCATATACTTCAATTCTAATTATTTACAGTGAGTCTGAATACTTCCCTCTCCCACGTGCCGCAGCGCGTAGGCTTTCTTTCAACCCGATTTGCAGGCACGGACGGTGTGACCTTGGAAGCTGCCAAATGGGCGCACATCCTAGAAGCAGAGGGAGCTACGTGTTTTTGGATGGCTGGCATGCTCGACAAACCAGCGGCGATCAGTCACCTCGAACCACTCGCATTTTTCAATCATCCAGAAATTCTCGAAATACAAAAACATCTTTTCGGAACCACCCATCGCTCTCGCGAAATCACGGATCGTGTGAACGTGGTTAAGGAGCGACTAAAAGTCGCGATTTATGGATTTCTGGATCGCTATAATATTGACCTTCTCATTCCTCAGAATGTCCTGACGATTCCGATGCATGTGCCGCTGGGGCTTGCAGTGACGGAGGTGATGGCTGAGACAGGCATCCCGACGATTGCGCATCACCATGATTTTGCATGGGAGCGCGAACGGTTTACGGTGACGGCAGCGGCGGATTATTTGGCGGCGGCCTTTCCGCCTACCTTGCCGGGGACGGAACACGTGGTGATCAATTCCATGCAGCAGAAGGAACTGGCTCGGCGATACGGGCAGGCATCGACGGTTGTGCCGAATGTCTACGATTTTGATACCCCTCCGCCGGGAATTGACGATTATAACCGGGATTTCCGAAAAGAAATTGGGATGAGTGCCGAAGATATTTTGGTCCTTCAGCCGACGCGGCTGGTTGCACGGAAAGGGATCGAGCATGCCATCGAACTCCTTCGGCGTCTGAAAGTGCCAAAAGTGAAGCTAGTTCTTTCCCACCCGGCCGGGGATGAGGGGAGTGATTATCTTGCTCTATTGAACGAGCGAATTGCAGATGCTGGCATTGACTGCGTGCAAATCTGGGATCGAGTCGGCGAGGTCAGGGGAGCGGATTCGCAAGGACGGAAGGTCTATACGCTCAACGATGTCTATCCGCATGCCGACCTGGTGACTTATCCGAGCCTCTACGAGGGTTTCGGGAATGCCTTTCTCGAGGCGGTGTATTTTAGAAAACCGGTTGTCGTGAATACCTACGCGGTCTATGCCCGAGATATCGAACCGCTCGGGTTCAAAACGATTTCTATGTCCCAATTAGTGACGAACGAAGTCGTCGAAAACACACGAGAGATCCTCGCCAATGCGGCATTGCGCGACGAATGGGCGGAAAAAAACTTTGAACTTGGACGGCGATTTTTTTCTTACACCGTCCTTCGGCGACGGCTCGCAGGCCGTCTTTCCACGCTGTTCGGTGAGTCATAAAATTGTGCCTGATCGATCTACCTCATGAGTTCAGTTCGACCTTCAACGCCTCCTCCCGAGGTTCCCAGATCTCACATGCTCCTCACGCTAGGGGCTCTTCTCTGCATGGGGTTTTTTCTCACCACCACGATCAGCTATCTGGTTTCACGAGAAACCATTCGCGAGACGATCCTCCATGATGAACTGCCGCTATCAAGTGACAATATTTATTCGGAAATCCAGCGCGATCTTTTCGAGCCGATTCTCATCTCGTCGCTCATGGCAAATGATACGTTTGTCAAAGACTGGATTGTGAATGGAGAGGAGGATGAAGTGCTGATTCGCAGTTACCTAGCCCAGATTCAAGAGCGATTCGGCACAGTCACAAGCTTCCTCGTCTCTGATGCCACTTTGCGCTATTACCATCCCGAAGGGGTGCTCAAAACCGTTGATGTGAACAATCCTGCGGATCAGTGGTTTTTTAGGGTGCGAACAATGCTGCCGGAATACGAAATCAACGTGGATCCTGATATGGCGAACAAGGAAGCCATGACGATCTTTATCAACTATCGGATTACTGACACAACAGGGAAATTTTTAGGCGCGACGGGTGTGGGGCTTACGGTAAATGCCGTAAAGTCTCTCATGGAAGATTACCGCAAGAGATACCACCGAGACATTTATTTTTATACTCGTGCCGGCGAATTGATTTTGCACAGTCTAGAAGACCACGCGGAGGGAGATCCCCTGCCCCCCCACCTTGATAAAAAAACGCTCGAGAATATCAATGCCCGCATCGGAGGCGGCACCGGAGAGATTTCATTTTCAGCGAACACACCCGACGGGAGCATGGCAAATTATCGCTACATCCCGGAATTGGACTGGATTCTCATCGTAGAGCAGAAGTCGGACCGCACTTGGGGGATTCTCTTTCAGAGCTTTGCGCTCAATCTGATCGTATGTTTGGTCACTGCGGTGATCTTGCTAAATATCATTCGAATTACCGTACTCCGGTATCAAGGGAAGCTGGAAGCGCGGAACCAACAGTTGCACGACACGAACAACCAGATTCAGCAACAGGCGGCGGAGTTGGAAACGGTCAACGATCAATTGGATGCTCTGCACAAGGAAAAGGATGAATTCATCGGCATGATTGTTCATGATTTAAAAGACCCACTCAATTCGGTGATCGGGCTTTCCGAACTGCTCGTGGATCGCCCTAGCATGGACAGTGATTCCCAGGAGTATGTAAAATTTATCCAGACGAGTGCTGGTAGCATGTTGGAGCAGGTCGAGGATCTATTGCGGCTTACCGAGTTAGAATCTCCGACCGAAGTGAAGCTCAGTGAGGTCGACGCGTCTGAGATGGTTCGCCGGGCGATCGATTGCTACCAGTTTCATGCCAGAGCAAAAAGTACCCCGCTGCATGTGAATCTGCCTGTTCAAAAAGTATTCGTGCATGCCCAGGAAACTTGGCTGGTGTCCGCAATAGGAAATCTCGTCTCCAATGCCATCAAATATAGCCCCGCTGGACAGCCGATTGCCGTCTCGCTCGTTGTCGATCCAGAAGTCGTGGAAATCTCCGTCAAAGACGAGGGCGAGGGGATTTCCAGTGACGAGGTCCCGCGACTCTTCCAAAAATTTGAACGACTCAGTCCCCGGCCGACAGCAGGAGAAAATTCCACCGGTCTCGGGCTCTATATCGTAGGCCAAATGCTGACTCGCATGGGCGGCAATGTACGGTGTGAAAGTGAACGCGGTGCAGGATCAAAATTTACGATTTCGCTTCCTCGGGTAACGTCGAGGCACTA
>JBGSMR010000161.1:0-4772 GCA_041740065.1 Chthoniobacterales bacterium | reverse complement strand
TCCCGCAAATTTCGGTGAGAATGACGACGTAACCGAGATTCTAGGCGCAAAGCAAGGCGAACGCTTTAGCCAGGCTTTGATCGATCTTAAGTGGCCATGGAACAAACAATATCGCGGTCATCCAGTCGTGATTCCCAATGACAACGAGTTGCCGACTCACACTCTCAAGGGAGGAATGAAGATTACTCTTCTGTCGCCGACTTGGCAGGCCTTAGAGGCTTTGCGGCCGACTTGGGAAAAAGAAGTGAGAGACGCTGGCTTGATACCCGGCGAAGCAGGCCTTCCCGAGGTCGCGGAGCCAGACGAAGACGAATTTGGTCCCTTGACGAAGGACGACGTAAACGCATTGGCCGATGACGCCTTTAAAGGCGATAAATCGGATGCGAATCGCAGCAGCATTGCCTTTCTTGCAGAGTTTGGCGGGAAACGTGTCCTCTTTACCGGCGACGCGCATTCCGACGTGATTGAATCATCACTTCATCGGCTACAAGCGGAAACTGGAGACAATTTGGAAGTAGACGCCTTTAAAATCTCCCACCACGGAAGCAAAGGGACGCTTTCGCCAGAACTGGTCCGAATGGTGAAGTGCCCAATCTATTTGATATCAACCAGCGGTGCGCGCCACCATCATCCTAATAGGGAAGCAATTGCACGGATCGTTAAGTTCGCTACCCCCGGCAAAGAGATCGTGTTCAATTACAGGAGCGAAGCGAACGCGCCTTGGGATCAGCCCCGGTTAAAAGCGCACTTCAACTATGCCACCCGCTATCCGAATGCCGCGCAAGACGGAACTATGCGGGTGGACATTCTTTAGCAGGCACACCTCGATGAAAGTTTCCAGCCCCACCATTGTCTTTTTTGCGATCTCTCTTTTCTCCAGTTTGCTCTTCGCTAGAGCTGACGAGGGCTTTCTTGCTCCGTTAAACTACCCGCAACCGGACTCGGCTCCGAACGAATTGATGGCCGTGATCGAAATCCCGCACGGCAGCATTAATAAATACGAAATCGACCACACTACGGGTCTGTTGATCCTAAACCGGGTGGTTTCCATGCCGGTGGCATATCCCGCAAACTACGGAGCCTTCCCGCGAACTCTCGCGGGTGATGGCGATCCGCTCGATCTTCTGGTTGCCACTCGTGCGCCCGTCCAAGCCGGGGCTCTGGTGTTGGTGCGACCGATCGGGGTGCTGCGCATGATCGATGCCGGCGAACAGGACGACAAAATCCTCTGCGTGCCAGCCAGCAAGGTCGATCCCACCTACGACGATATCAAGACGGTGGAAGATTTACCCAAAATCGAACGCGAGCGGATCGAAGCCTTTTTCCGTATCTACAAGGAACTGCCGGAGGGTCGGAAAAAGGTCGAATTAAAGGGATTCGGCGGCGTGGAGGAAGCGCACAAAATCATCCGCGACGCGCTGGACGCGCACAAGGCTGCACAAACGGGAGACTGACCGGGAGATTACTGCGCTTCCGGGGAAACGGAATTCTACCGGCTAGTCGCAACGTCGGAAATCTTGGTGACGGGCGTAGTTGAAAACGCTTGAAAGACCTCCAAGGCACTTTCCCTCGCCCAAGGGCGAATCAAGCTCCTGCGCTTCCAGGCGTCGTTTTTCGCCACGGCTTTAGCCTTCGCCTTTCGCTGGATTAAGGCTTTCGATTTCAAGGGCTGCTTTTCCGTAGTAGCGCTCATAGGATTCAGTATAGTTCAGGGGGCCGTGGGGTGCAAGGTCGGTGTAGAATATTCGGATCGGTTTTCCAGTTACGCCCCTCATGCCTACGTTGTGAACGAGGGTAAAGTTGATATGCGGGTTGTCGTGGAATTTGTCCATCACCCGAAGGATGGAGAGTTGCACGGCCCGATGAGTCGCGGGTAGTTCGCCAAGCGGCACGCCACGCCCCTCCCGTTTGGCGCGTTCAACCGCACCGTAGAGGGCCATTTCCGTGTCCCGATAGACGTAGGCAATATCCACTTTCCAGCCGTTGCGGAGCGCAAGTCCGATCATGTCGGAGGCCCACTGGACATTGCTCAAGGTGCCATCCCAGGCCAAATCTGGCGGCTTCTGAGTTTCGAGAGCGTGCGTTTTTCCAGCGGCCCAACCTCCGGCCATGAAGCGGACGATATGTCGGCCTCGCCGGTCTTGAAGTTCCCGCACAAATCGGTCTTGCGCATAACGCCAAGCGCAATCCCAACCGGGCCAGAGGTCTTTCGGCTGACCTTTTGGCGTATTCCGATAGCGTTCGTCCAGATAGCGCGCAAGGTCAGTGCTGATAATGCTGCCGCTTCTGGATTCGGGAAGATTATCGTAAATGCGATCTGCTTCCCCCTTGTTTTCAAGCAACGCTTCAAACGCGTTCTTTGCTGCGAGTTGCTCAGCAGAATGTGGGGGAGAAGCCATCGAATCGGTCTAAAACATCAAGCTTCCGGCAATATCTCCGGATGGGCCTCAGTGATTTTTTTGGTCTTCTTGGGGCGTTCTTCGAGTTCCCATTTTACGGGAAAGATCTCGCCTTTGACGCTCCACCATTTGGTTCCCATCCAGATGCCATGCGTGCGGGAGCCGTCTTCCAACCAGACCCGGACGGCCTTGTAGAGTTTGGGTTTCGTTCCATCGTCACCGGTTTGTTTGCCCATACGGGCTAAACCGTAGCCACTGCGCAGCGGGCCGACAAGGAGAAGAAGAAATCGTGACCGGGTGGGAGCTAAATCCACCGGGTAAATGCCGCTCGTTGATGGCGCAATTTGGTAAGCAGGATGCGCAATCCGCACTCGGCTTCCGAGGCAATCGCCAAAAATTCGGCATCGCCGGTATCATCGTAGGCCATGTGGGCAGCCCGATAGGCTCCGACGAGATTCGATGAATAATGCACCGTTTCGCCAGAAGTCATTTCCTCGATCTGCTGAATGAGCGTGTGGTCCAAAACAGAAAAAATACGGGCCACCGCAACGATTGCTACGGTGGCCCGCTGTTCCCCCCAGAACGTGGTCAAGTTGCCACACGCCGAAGGATGCGCAAGGGAAAATTTGCCCTGCCGTGTGACAACATCGTCACGCGAAAACCGATTGCCCCGGTAGGAATCTGGATGAGATTTCCACTTCCCCCTTCAAACATTTCTCCATTCCGCAATGAAACCCGATGCCATGAAACAGGACAAACCGTCCGACCGCAGGCCCCGCCCTGAAAGCCATCGCCGCCGCCTGAAACGACTGCTGAAAGAGATGCTGGAGGGGAAGGTTTCGATTCACACCGCGACCGAAATGGCGAGGGACCTGCCCGCACTGCCGTATCGGCGGGTGGTGGAGTAAAATCTAGGCGCGAGGGCCTCTCCCGCCGTTCAGGGCAACCAAGATCGCATTAAGTGTTTTCATCGTCTCTTGGAGATTGCGGAGGCCGACGTAAACCTCGCCGTCAACTGGAACCCATTTCTTCCGGGTTGTGTCGCGATTTTCCGCATATCGAAAAGCGGTGGAGTTTGGGTCGATTGACGCGATTTCATTCAACGTCGCTTTGATCCAGGAAGGCGGGGCATCGGAGAATTTCTCGCGAAAAGCACGTTCAAATTCGTCGGCCAATGAACCCAGTCTGTGGTGTTCACCCGCTGTGCTGATAAAACTTTTCAATGCCAATTCGAGGCTGTGTCGATAGAGGAACAAAATCGGATTGGTCAATTTGTAGTCTTCCATTTCATCCCGCTTCACGGCCTCGATCAAAAGATTTGCGGCATCAAAATACTGTTGGCTGAGTTCGAACTTCGTCGGTAGAGCCATGCCTCCCAACATGAATCCCTTTGGGCCAGTCCAAGGATCAGGGCGCTCATGTTCCGAAGATGGTTCTTCGAACAGTGGTTTGAGGGTTGCTGATTCATCCAGTTCGTCTTTCATAAAAGTCGGATAGTAAAATTCCTTCCCACGAACAAGAACGTTGGTTCGTCAGTAATGGATAACCAGAGAGTCTGTGGCCGGGGATACCTCCAGCATTCCTATAGGACTTCCTGAGCTTTTCAGGCAATTGCGGATAGCATCCCCGATATACTTTTGCACAGTGCGTTTCATTGGTCGCGCTCCGAGCGCCTTGTGAATACCCCGGCGGACGAGGAATTCAAAAGCGGGTTCGGAAACGGCTAGATCAAAACCCTGTTGCCGGAAACGGGCAAGTTCCTCGGAAATGGCGAGACGACCGATTTCGCGTTGGGTTTCCGGGGAAAGCGGTTTGAAGACGATCTTTTCGTCAAACCTTCCCACAAGCTCGGGGCGGAAAAATCGATGGAGTTCCGCCAAAACGGCCCGCTCCAGCGTGGCAAATGGAAGCCGGGTCGGACGAAGAAGCTGCTGCGAGCCAATGTTGCTGGTGCAAACGATGTAAAAGCCGGAGAGGTCGTAGGACCGATGATCGGCAAGCGTGATTCTCGCGGCGTCGAGCATCTGTAAAAAGAGATCCCAGATCAGCCGATGAGCTTTTTCGATTTCGTCGAAAAGGAGAACGCCCTGGCGGTGCTCGGCGAGAATTTTCCCCAACCTACCGGGGGTTCCAGATTCGCAGCCCATAAATAGTTTCACCGCGTCCAAGTGGAGGAATTCCGACATATCGAACCGGAACACGGAATCGCTGTCGAATAGGTAACGGGAAAATTCCAGCGTCAATTCCGTTTTGCCTACACCGGTCGGCCCAAGGAACAGAAACGAGCCAAGCGGTTTTCCATGCGGCTGCAAACCAAGCTGACCGCGTTCCAGCACGGAACAGACGCGGCGGATGACGTGTCCTTGGCCCATG
>JBGSMR010000064.1:0-8164 GCA_041740065.1 Chthoniobacterales bacterium | reverse complement strand
ATCAACTCGAAGCCAATGTTAACCGTCACATGCAACGAATCAATAAGCGCCCAACCCATGTGGCTTCTTATTTTGACAACGAGTTTGTCGCTTATGCAAAGGCCGCCTAAATGCTACCTGTTATCTTGCCGGAGTAATAACAACTTCGGGATTGGCGGATCACCGAGTGCCACTGCTATTGCCTCGGGCTTGGGCGGTGGTATCCGCGGGCTGTCCCTGAGTGCGGATGAATCGACGCTCTGGGTCGCCGATTTGTCCCTTAACAAGGTGGTTTCGATCAACATAGCAACCGGGGTCTCGACCGATTTCATCACCACCGGAGTCGCGGCGGCGACCGACGTTCTGCGCGATGGCAGTTTTCTCTACGTGAGCACCGTCACAGGCGTGGACAAGTATGACCTCGCTGGGACCTTGCTCCAGAATGATTTCATCACTCAAGCGGACTCGCGATATCTCGCGTTTTCCTCCGTTCCCGAGCCGTCGACCTACGGTCTCATTCTGATCGGGGGACTGGCAGGATTGATCGCGCTTCGTCGCCGTTCACAGCGCGCCTGATCTAGGAAAGTAGGTAAGCCTTTGTTTGAGGCGCACCGGGAAACTTAAATGCTCCCGGTGCGCCTCATTCGTTTTCCACTCGCTCACTCAACTCGCCATTCACTCAACCTGTCCCCCTGAAAAGCTATTTTCACCGTTAAGACCAATGAAAAAACACGTTCGTAACTTACTATACATTTCGATCTCGGCCTTGCCGACCATCCTTGCGGCTTCGTCTGCCTTCGCTGAGACCCTGGTGGCCGACCACACAGGGAAAATTCACCAGTTTGATCCGAGTGAGCTTGACGCGCCGTCGGAGGTGTTTGCCCAGGCGATTCCGTTCATCAACGATCTCGCGGAAGGGCCCGATGGATTCATTTACGCCACCGTGGGCAACGCGGCGATCCAGGGATCGATCGTGCGGATCGATCCGGCCAACGGGATTCCTACTGGCACCTTCTGGGACGGATCGACGTCGGGTGGCGAGCAGGTCAAGCGGCTGAATGGAATCGCTTTCGCGGATGGCGTTTGTTACGTCGCCGAAGCGGACGCGGGTCGGATCCACGCCGTGGATGCAAAGACCGGCGCATGGATCAAAGTGGCGGCGGAATCGCCGGGTGCAGTGATCTCTCAGATTTCCGTCACGGAGCGGGGGATGCTCGCCTCGGATTTCAACGGGCAGCAAATCATCCGTTTTCCGGCCACGGGAGACGGGGGATTCGGTGCGCCGGAGACGGCTCTCAACACGGCGCCCGCCTCCCCGTGGGGTCTCATCGAGCTGCCGGACGGATCACTTTTTTATTCGACGAATCAGGAGCAAATTCTCCGTCTGGGAGTGGGCGAGGGCGCCCCAACCCCGTGGGCCACGGGCGAATCGGTCGGTCAGGTGATCTACTTAGATTTGTCGCAAGACGGCAAATCCCTCCTGGCGGCCAGCAACGCGAGCGGCAAGGTCACGGCTTGGTCGGTGGATAAACCCGAGACGAGCGTGTGGGAAAAGTCCTTTCCCGCCGCCGTGGGATTAATCTCAGTTGTTGAACCAACCCCTAATCATTCAGCACTAAGTTCACAGAAGGTCCTGCGTCAAGCCGGAGAAGCGGGTGAAAGTCCCAAGGCGGGCGTCATGGTGAAGATCGATCCCACATCGGGAGCCATCACGCATCTCGGTTGGGACACGGAAGGCGGCGGACGTGAAATCAATAATTTGTTTCGCGGGCCAATACAGTTCTCCCTCCGAAAAGGTGAA
Organism: Chthoniobacterales bacterium; assembly: GCA_041740065.1. Lineage (GTDB taxonomy): Bacteria > Verrucomicrobiota > Verrucomicrobiia > Chthoniobacterales > JAATET01 > JBDNGG01. The sequence goes on along the minus strand of JBGSMR010000064.1, from coordinate 6,384 downwards.
ACGGATCATCCCTTGGTCGTCCAAGACGTCTCAGTTTCCGATGCGGTCCTTCGAGCAAACCTAGCTGAAACGGAAAGCGGAAAAATTGGAAAGCTGGAGATCAATTTCCAAAACAATCACCTTCGTATTTCCGCACAATTAGATAATACGGATGCAGGTGGCGAAATCCAAATGACCTTTCTTATGAACCCCCGCATGTGTGCGACGAGTTTTCATGCTTCGAAATGGACGTCTCCCGACACGGGCGATCTTCCCGGCCTTCTCATCGCTCCCGACCAGGGAACCATGGAAGTGACCAATGTCGGCTCGGCTGAGGTGCGATTCACTGGCAGCCGACCTCGTCGGGAAACGGATCTGGCGTTCTCCTCCGCGTCGGGATTGGACCTGAATTTTACCCCGCTCAATCTGCCAAATCCGACCCCTGGGCAAAGCGATGAACTCTGGCAGAAGGCTCGACGCGGCTGGTGGAATCTCCCCTTGGCAACTTCTCAGTGGGGACCGACCGATGGGACGGATGGCAGCATCGCGGGACTCTTCGGCAACAACGTGATCAGCAATCCCGTTGGATCGACACTGTTCTGGCTATCAGATCACGTCCTGCTCGCACCGAAATGGTCTCAGTCCGTCGCTGGGACCGATTTTCTCAAATTCACAGTCGAGTATTACCTCGCCAATAAGGTCCTCCCCGATGGCGAGGTCGCCTACGTCAATATGCAGTCCGGCTTTATGGATGCAAACCCAGCTCTGATCATTGCCTTCTGGGGAGTGGTGGAATCCACTGGCGACCTCGAATGGATGAACAAGTGGCTGCCGAAGCTCCTGCCGGTAGTGAATTTCATGAACTCTCGCGACGTGGACGACGATGGATTGATCGAATCGGTTAAATCCGGCAACGCGGGTACCGGAGCGTTTGGCGATACGGCGTTTGATACCTACAGCAGCGGACACAAAAATGCCTACGTCAACGCGCTGGCGCACCGCGCCTACAAATGCCTCGAGGCGCTGTCCCGGAAGGGTGGCGACGAGGCTGCCGCGAAAGACTACGGAGCTCGCGCTGCGAAATTAAAGGCCGCCTACCGCGACACGTTTTACAATCCTGAGACCGGCTGGATCGCCTGGTGGAAAAGTGAGGACGGCGAGCTCCACGACGTGCATTCCGACGTGCCAACCAGCCTGGCGACCATGTATGGGCTGCTCGAATTGGAAGATGCAAAAGTCATGCTTGATAAATATTGGACCGCACTGGAAGGGTCCGGTTTCGATAACTTCGCTCTGGGCGTCCCGTTGAACTACCGACCCGTGCCAGCAAACCTGCAATTTGCCGGTTGGAGCGGATCCAAACCTGATGGGTCGGAAACCTTTAAGAGCTATTTGAATGGTGGTGCCGTGGTATCGACCACAGCCTGGTTCCTGATTGCCAACTACCTGGTCGGCAACACGGAACGGGCCGATGATATTTTGGAAAAAATGGTCGAGCGTCAGCACGTCGGCGTGTTTCCGAACGGGGGCGGCTTTCAGAACGGCGTGGTCGACCTTTCGACATTTGGTGCGGAATTTTTCGACTGGGAGGGCAACACCACCGGCTACGAGGGACACCTTGTTTACAGTTGGAATTTTCTACAGGCCATTCCACTCCGGGATCCGGCAGCCCGCGAGAAGATGCTTGGGTTTTTACGATCTGACACTTCCTCGAATCAATAATCACTAATGAGATTGCTAGCCTTCGCCTATGGCATCGCCATTCTCTGTCAATGCTCTGCTTTCGCGGTCGACCTGCCCGATCACTTAGTTCACCCCGCCGAGGGTAACCTGAGTCCACCAGAAGCATTTGTGAACGGAGGTGACGGTGCTCAATCCTGGGCGCTCACCGAAGATATGCATGGGACGGGACTCAACACGCTCTACGCCAAGGGCGGGTTGACAGCCGAACCGATTACCATGACCCTAACGGATCTGTCGCCCGACACCTACCGTGTGGGAGTCGTATTGGTTACCTATCGGGCGAGCGGTATGAATCCGGAAGCCGGCAAGGCTCGAGTGCAAGCGAAACTCACGGGGGGAGAAGAACGCGTGCTCGTCTCCGGCGATGCCAGATATCTGGGACAACATCACAGCTCAGCGGGCTACGACTACGATCTTTACCTTGCTGATCTGGGAACGATCGAACTCGCGGGTGGCAAATTGGAAGTCACCTTCACAAATGGCGGTCAGGAGGCCTACATTGCAGGGATCATTTGTCGCCCGTTCAAAGGAGCACTCTCTCTTCGCACTCAAAAGCAACGGCCCAAGGGAGACGTGCCTGAGGTGATGGCCGATGGAGCCTTCCGTGGACTCTATCGCGAGGGACCTCCCGGTACTCACGCCGCGTTACGTGCGGATTTCGATGCAGCGACGGGTGCTTTGATTCACTTGGGCGTGGATACGGAAGGCGGTGGGCGCGAAAAGTTCAATCTCTTGCGCTCCGATGCTTGGATTCCTCCGGGTGCGGCTAGTAAAGTCACTGCCTCCACCACCAACCTCGTAAAAGTGGACTCGCCTGCGGGGAACATTCAATGGGAAGTCGGTCAACCTGCCGGGACACTGACGATGGAAGTCCAGCTTCCTGTGGAAACAGGAGTCGGCGCGGTCGATTTTCTTCTCCCACTGAATCCTGCGCTCTCCGCGACCACGATCCTGGGTGGTCAACAGCAGAAAGATGGCTCGATACACCCTCCGTTTCTCATTAATGCTCCCGATCTCGGTCTTCTACGCGTCCGCGTGGACCCGCCGGAAGCGGGCGTTGCAACTTTCGCTGGCTTCCGCGATGGCATGGGCAGCCGGTTCAATAAATTGGACCTCACCCTGACCTCGCGGGCCGCCCCCGGCGGTCGCGTAAAATGGACGTTCGAGCCCATCCTGCTCCCGCCCCCGGAAGGAATGAAGAACACCGAACTCTGGCCCGCCATGCGTCGCGGGTGGCTGAATGCATTGCAGACGACGGCTCCATGGGGCAACGCGTCCAGCACCGTTTCCGCCCCGGCCGGTCTCTACGCAAACAACGTTCTGAGTGATCTCGTAAGCGGATTGTTGTATTTTTGGGGCGATCACGTCCTGCTTTCCCCACCGATGCCAGAAGGCGTCGACCTGAATGACGCAATGCGGCGGACGGTGGATTACTTCCTCGACCGCGAATTCGAACTGGCCGCTGCGGATCCCCGTCTGACCTTAATCCGCAGTGCCGAGGAAATCGCTGCTCTCGGGAGCGGGACGGTCCGTGTGTCCGCCGCGGCCGATGGAGTCGTCCCGTGCTATCACAGTCACATCCAAATGTTTGACGGCAATGCGGCCACAATCATTGGCGCATGGAACGTGTGGCGGAGCGACTCGGATAACCAATGGCTGACGACCCGATTTGCACTCTTGGAAAAACTCGCCTTATTTCTTGCCCGGCATGATACGGATGCCGATGGTCTGGTAGAATCCCCCAACAGCGGCAATGAAGGAACTTTTGCCCTGGAATTTGGTTCAGGCAGCACCGCCTACGACGCAATCAACTCCGGCCACAAGGATGCCTACGTTAACGTTCTGACGTTCCGGGCATGGAATTGTCTGGCCGAGATGGCGGCTGCGCTCGGGAAGCAAGATCGGGCCGACTTCTGGCACAAGAAGGCTGAGGGAATCAAAACGGCTTTTCTTCCCGAATTTTTCAACCCTGAGACCGGTTGGCTCGGGTGGTGGCGAAGTCGAGATGGCGTGCTTCATGATTACGCCTCCCCTCCCCTGACAGGCATGGCTGTGATGCATGGACTCATCACGCCGGAATAGGGGCGTCCGATGCTCGAGAAGCTCTGGGCCAAGATTGACGAAGTCGGATTCCAGAGGTTTGACCTCGGTGTGCCCACGACGCTCATTCCCTTCAAACCGGGCGATTACCACTTCGGCCCCGGCGGGGATCGCACGGTGCCGGCGCACGCGTTCCAGCACTTTCTCAACGGCGGCTGCACGGTCTCCGACACGTTCTTTTTTCTGACGGGTTCGCAGATGGCTGGCCTCGGCGAACGAGCGGACGCGGTGCTCGCAGCGATGTTGCAGCGGCAATGGGTGGGAGCAAATCCCAACGGAGGTGGCTTTCAGAACGGCATTGGCAACGGCGGCGAGTTCTACACTTGGGACGGCACACCGTGCGGATACGAAGGCCATCTGACTTACAGCTACACATTTTTGCTTGGTGCTCTCCTGCGTGAGCCGGCTCTTCGCGATCGTATCTACGGTAACATGGTCGAAAAGAAACCGTAATTCACCCCTCCATTATCCTCAGGACATGGCATGAGAATTTCCCAAAAACTCATCCACGGGATTTAAGTGGGTCTGACGATGCGGGAGAAGAACAACTGGGCGGACACGAAATCATCGTCCCTTACCAAACCTGCTGAGAATCGGATTTAGACTTATGAAATTGGCATCTTTTGCCTCAAGCATCGCCATTCTTTGCCAATTGGGACAGGGACCTTCACCAATGGCGGTAATCCTGACTCGAAGCCCTGAAAACGCTCGCTCGATTTTCAAAATTGAGATCGAAAAATAACTTGCGCGATCCCAGATTCGGAAGTATCACGATATACCATGATGAATGTATCGATCTAAGCTGTAGAAAATATTTCGCGAATGCTGCCTTTTGTGACGCTTCCACTTTCCTTCCAATCTAGACGCGCGGGTCGAAAGCAATCGCGTCTCGCAGGTGCGGCTGTTGGCTTCACTCTGGTCGAGCTTCTGGTGGTGGTGGCTTTGATAGGAATAATGCTTGCACTGGTGGCTCCGACGATAGCAGGCCTTGTAGGGAGTAAAGGGATGACCCGGGCGATCACGGAGGTTGCAAGTATCCTCGAGCAATGCAAAACCGAGGCGATTACCCGCCGCAGTTATGTTTACGTGAGCTTTATCAATGACACCAACGCCTCCAACAACTCTGAGTTACGCATTGGTGCGGTTATTTCCCGCGACGGCAGTGGCAGCAACGTGGCAGCGAGTAATCTGCGACCGCTGACCAAAGTCCTTAAGATCGAGAACGTGCGGGCTGTCGATTATTCCAGTCTCCCGACGACGATGAAAAATTTGGCGCCCGATGAGGTGCGAGACCCTGCTGACTACGTAACCAATTTCACTGCGCCTGGAGTCGGCTTCAGTATTTCAAACCAGACCTTTGACTCCGGAATCGTGATTATCTCGCCCAAGGGCGAAATCCTGCCGGAGCAGAACTCGCGGATGTATCGCCCACAAGCGGTGGTTGGGTTGGTGGCGATGCGCTCGCAAAGCATGAACCCAAATGATGGAGCCATCGTTTCCTTCCAAGGCACTTCTGGTGTCGTCAATATCACTCGGCCATGAGACCGCTTCGCTCGCCATCCAGCGTCTGCACCTCGAAGGGATTTTCCTTGATCGAAGTGACGCTGGCTTTGGGTATCATAGCTTTCGCGATGATCCCCTTGGTGGGGTTACTTTCCACTGGGTTAAACATTCAAAAGCAGGCGGTCGATCAGGCGCGCGCGGTGCAGGTGCAATCCAGCGCCACCTCGGCTATTTGGGGCGTTCGAAAGACGTCTTCCGGGGGAGAATTTCTGCCACCCCTGCAAGGCGTGAATGTTGGTGCAGGGCAATCCCAACTGGGCTGGACAGAGCAAGGCACTTTTGTTCCAGAGAGTGATACCAGCTTGAATCGGCGCGGTTCCGTGGTCATCTTACAACCGACTGCGCCGACGCAAGTGCAGAGCCGGTCCGCTTACATCTCGGTGGCGTGGCCGGCAAGCGCCCGCTGGGTTTCTGGCAAATGGACCAATGCCGAAGGGTCGGTTGAGACGGTGGTATATTTCAACATCCCCCAAAGCTGAAATGGGATTTCCGCCTCCACGTCTTTCTAGTCACCCCGGCGGAGGTTTCACTCTGGTGGAAGTCCTAGTCTCTCTTTCTGTTCTTGTTGTCGTCGTCGTTTTAACCACTCAGATGCTTTCGGCGACGTCGCGCGCTACCAAGTCCTCCGATCAGCAGATGGAATCATCCGCTGCGGCCCGCATTATTTTTCAATCGCTTGGCCGGGATCTCAACGCAGCACTGCTCAACGGCGGGGCAACCATTTTGTTTTATAATGACGCGTCTGCCCAGAGCTCCGCCATTGGGTTTTTATCCCAAGCTCGGGCGCGCTTCACGGACGTAGAGACAGTTGCAAAAAATTTGCGCGGCAGCATTGTCGGCTATCGCATGCGGGATTTTTCTGTGCCCGTTGCAGGGGTCAGCCGTAGCCAGAGGTGGCGCGCTGAAACGGAGCCAGCGAGATCGTTAGTTTTCGGAAGGTCTCTGGGGTATAACCCAAAGCAACAGAGACATGAAACAGAAGAGAAGGAATCACAGTCC
>JBGSMR010000001.1:0-6676 GCA_041740065.1 Chthoniobacterales bacterium | reverse complement strand
AATACGCCTCACAGCAACCCGACACAGAGTCAACATGGGCAGCTCTGGATGATGCTTTGAGTTTTGCCGTATTGCATGATCGCATCAGCTACTTGGGCGCTCGTTTGAGTAATTTGCAACCAGATCGCCTTCCCGAGGCTGCGATTACCATGGCCCGCGCTGGCGTTTCGCAGGCAATGGGGGATTCCCGCAACGCACTTGAATTGCTTGCCCAAGCAGCGACAAGTGGAACGGGCTCCGAATTGATTTGGAAAAAGCTCCTTGCGGCTGCAACCGCAGCGAATAACCCAGAGCAAGCTCTGCTTGCAGCCACTGCACTCATTCGAACGTCCGACGATGCCAATTCGTGGATCCAACTTGCGAAAACGCAGGAGCTGATGAAATCCCCAAAAGACGCGGCCGTTTCATGGGCCATGATTCGCAATCGATTCAACCGTGATCCCAAAACACTTGAAGCAGCGGCAGATTTTTTTGACCGCACCGGAGATAAAAGATCATCGAGCGCATGCAGACTGCAAGCGGCACAAATCGACGGGGCCTCGCCACCAATCATTTTTAGGGCCATCGAAATTGCGATCTTGAGCGGAGATAGGCCCACCGCACTGAAATTTTGCGATCAGATTCTCACAACCTCACCCACCGTCTCTGGTGATCAACATCCCCTTCCAGGCGCCTCTGAAGTCGACCCCACCTCGGAGCGACGAGCGTTCAATATCGCCATGCGCGCGCTTGGAGGATTGAGCGATCCAGACAGTATTGCCTCGCTCCGAAAAACCGGTGAACCAGAAGAAGGCGATTCGGATGATATCATTCGGCTAAAAACAATACGCACACGTGGAAACTTGTCCCGAGCCGGCACAGAACGTGATACCTGGAAGCAATGGTGTGAGGAAACGCCGTCTCCACTTGAAGCCGTGTGGGGGTGGTATTCGATGGGCCATACAGCGAGCGCAATGGCGATTCTGGAAACAATGAAAGAGGAATCGCCCGCAGGGGATCGAGAACAAGCATTTGCGTGGATCGGATTGAAAGGTGACCATTGCGAAGAGCTTCGTGCGTGGATTGATGCATCACCAGATACTAGGCGGCGACGATCTGAGTTCGTGTTTCTGGCGCTCAGCCGACTCCTCCTCAACCAGTCCCTACCCTCGGAGCGTCTCGGAGCCCTCTTCCCACTGAATCAGGAATCCATCGGCGAACGATGGCAAGCAGCTTGGATGCTAGCCACCCATGGCCACTTCCTTACCGCCATTGAACTTGCCACGCCCGCCCTACCCGTCACCACACCGAGGGTCCTGGCGACCGGTGCGCAAACTCTCGCTTCTTGGCATCTGGTTATGCGTGATCCTGCCAGTGCAATTTCCACGCTTTCCATCCCCGCGGCACGAAATGGCATGACGCTCGACCAACCCGCCTTTCACGTCTGGCGGATGCGGTGGTTGCTGGAGTCGGATTCCGGGCGGGACGCCATGATAGCCGAAATTCCCGGCATCGACGATCCGGTACTCCAAGCGGGCGCCGCGACTATGGCTGCCGCACTGACGTCTGATGCTGACGCAATGCAAGAGGCCAGTGCCCAGCTGGTATCCCAATGGCTCCGCTTAGCACCAGCGATTCCCTCCGAAGATGCATTTGAGACAACGCTCGCATCAAGCATTGGCGCGGCGCAACGGTGGAATTTGCCGGCGCTGGCATTTAACCTCGCCAGTGCTGCCATGCAACTGGACCCCGCCAAAGTTGCCCTCGTCGATGAAACGACAGCAGGTTGGAGCCGCGACCTCAAATTAATGGCACTCGTTTCGAAACTGCAATGCGCTCCGCCGCGCGAAGTATCGTACCACTTGAATGAAAATGCAGGACTCCCGCTCGACAGTGCGTCCGTCCTGTCCTTGACCCGACAACTTGAAAGCTCTGGCCATGGTGCCGCAGTTTCGATCCTTCGGGAAATGCTCCTTCAACGCGCCCCTGATGACATAAATAGCTTGAGTGAATTAGTATTCGCCGTACGACGGAAAGGAAACGTTCAGGCGGAAACAAAAATCTTGGGAATGCTTCTGGCAGCAATGGCACAGCCAACAAATTTCCCCACGTTCGCTGATTTTTCACTTCGATTGGCTGAACTGCATATGAATGCGTACCGCCCGGGTGACGCATTAGCAGTGATTGAGAACGCTCGAGCACTAGCGCCATTTGAGCCGCGCTTGGCAACAGCCGCAGATTCGGCGCTTACCGCGATCGGCATGGTCGACGCCCGGATTCAGCTCTGGAAAGAACAAGTTCAACATTACCCTGATGCGTCAGCCCAACTTGTTAGAGCGCTAATTGACGCAGGCCACCGAGACGAGATCTTGGAATTTGTGGCGGAGTGGAACCGCGCGGGAAAGCCTCTCTCTTCCGAGACTCTCGTGGCGCTCATACGTGCGTCTGCTACCAATGATCCTCAAAAGGCCCTTCAAATTCTCAAACAACTCCAACTTCAAAATTCGTGGGGTTCGATTGCAGAGGCTGCGATGGAATTCAAAGACACTCCGCATGCGACGGAAGCTGTCCTCGAATTGCGGACGGGCCTAACCCATGCCACTTCTCATCAAGACCGAATGGCCTGCGCAAGAGCATTGATCCAGCTCACGTCTGGGAATCTCAGCGAGGATCTCGCGACGGCCATCATTGAAACTCTGGATGCAATTACGGCGGAAGACGTCAACCTGCGGCAGCATGCCAACGATTTGGAACGGCAGCTTGTGATCGAGAACCCGTCGTTGCGCTCCTGGCTGACGGCGACCCTTCAAAACCGACGCATAACCGAAAACGATTCTGCTTTAATTTCGCTCATCACAATCGCTCTGGATGCGGGCGATGGGGATGTTGCATCCGCGCTTGTGGCTGAAATTCCATCGACGATATCCCCGTGGCAGGAGGTGGGACTAGTAGCCTTGGCGAAACGATTATCCGAAGCGGGAGCCCATTTTGCGTCGGCACATGTGTTCGATCGGCTCTACTCGAGCCAACCTGCACAACAGCATTTTGCTTTCGCGGCAGCCACGGAATACTGGCACGCGGGGGAACGGCACCGAAGTCGCAAACTGGTAGAGCCGTTCCTGACGATGCGGTGGTTTGATCCAGTCCTGCACCAATATTTGGCGAATTACTTCCGTGATACCGAGGACTCCAAAATGGCGGCGACGCTCTACGCCGAAATAGTTGCCCAAGACCCAGGTATAGCGCGACCGGAAGCATGGGCTGCGCTAGGCGAAATATACGCGGCCTCAGCGCAACCCATCAGAGCCAATCCGTATCTATCTGCCGCGTATTCCAATCCTGATTTTCAAGATCCTGCCCCGATGCTTACTTACTTACTGGCATTGCAACCAACGTCGTTCCCGACTCCGGCAGATCTGATTGTGGCTGCAAGTCCGGAACTGAAACTCGCGATCCATCGGGCAGTCATTCAAGATCGAATTGCCACAGGCGACCCGGAATCCATCGGACCCTGGCTGCTCACCGACTTCGGTAGCTGCGCGGATGGAATAGAGCTACTGACAGAACTGGCGAATATTCCCGAATGTGAAGCGATGCTTAATGCGTTTTGGGCAAATGCCATTGCTGAGCTGCCTGCGAGCCGCGCACTTCAAAACGCACATGCGGATTACCTCCTCAGTTGCGCAAGACGTCATGAAGTGGCCAATGAGACCACAAAGGCTTTCGAATTCTACGAATCTGCGGCAAGTGCGGCACCGTGGCGCTTTGATACTGCTGGAATATTTGCAGAGAAACTAACCTCGGCAGGACTGCAAAACCAGGCCGTCCCAGTATTGACTAGGCTCTTGAAATCCTCACCATCTCAACAGGATCGTGCACTTGCCCAGACCAGCCTCTCAAAGATTGCCACAAGCGATGGCTTGATTAACATCCCTTCGAGCAACTAGTGTCCAGTTATGAAAGCTGCCATCCTTATCCTGGCCGTCGTCGCTGCGACGGCAACGCTCTCTGCTCAACAGCAGGAAAGCGGTATGTTGGAACGGATTCACAACCCCAAAATGGAATCCAACCGGATGCAGGATAAAGCGTTCACCGGAGGAACGGGGATTCAGGTGCGGGCATTCAATACGGGTGACTTTCAAGGCTCTAAATCGGCCTCCACGGGGGAACACAAAACCAAATCCTTTCTCGGCATCCGCAATCCATGGTTTGGCAGCACCGTGTATGAAACCAGCGCTTCCACATTTGCCGATCGCTCCGCCCGCGAAAGAGATGAAACATTTACCACAGCGGCGTTTGCGGTGGACGCGAACTCAAATGCCAATCGCTCGGCTTCGATAGACGAGCAATTGCCAAATTCGGTCAAACCACGGGAAGCTTCGATTCCGGGCAAATCACAAGGATCTGTGGATCGATTCACACAAAACCTGAGCGATGATCTGACGATTGATCAGGTCCGCGATCTGCTCAACAAGGGCAAACAAAACCGCTGAGGGTCCGCTCAGATCTTCTTTAGAATGTAAGATGCACGAGTCATTAGAACCCCTTGTTAAATCGTGTGCGCTCGTTATCAGCGAACTTGAGCTGGAAAAAAAACTCCAGGAAAACCGCCCGCTTCGCGTGAAGCTCGGGGTGGACCCCACCGCTCCCGACATTCATCTGGGTCACACGGTCGGACTTGCAAAACTGCGGCAATTCCAGGAACTCGGACACGACGCGATCCTTATCATTGGCGATTTCACCGCAATGATTGGTGATCCCAGTGGTCGCTCAGCCACCCGGCCGCAACTCACCCATGATGAGGTGATGGCAAACGCCAAGACCTATCAGGAGCAAGCATTCAAGATCCTCGACCCTACCCGGACGAAAGTCACATTCAACGGTGAGTGGTTTGAAATGATGACGTTTGAGGAAGTGATCCAGCTAAACAGCCGAGTGACCCTCCAGCAGATGCTCCAGCGCGAAGATTTCCGCGAGCGTATGGATCAAGGGCATCCGGTGCGTGCTCACGAGATTCAATATCCGATCATGCAGGGCTGGGACTCAGTGATGATTCGCGCGGACATCGAACTGGGTGGAACGGACCAACTCTTCAATATCATGGTCGGCAGGGACCTTCAACGCGAAGAAAAACAGGCGCAACAAGTCGCCATGATGTTGCCCATTCTGGAGGGCCTTGATGGCGTTCAGAAAATGAGCAAAAGCCTCGGCAATTCTGTCGGTGTAACCGAACCGGCAGATCAGATGTTTGGGAAACTAATGAGCATTCCCGATGCAGTAATGTCCAAGTTCTACGAGCTTCTGCTAGCCGATTCTTTGCCTGTCGGAATGCATCCGATGGATGCAAAAAAATCGCTCGCGAAGCGGATCGTCGCGCGTTTTCACTCCGAAGCCGAAGCATCCACGGCTCTAGATGAATTTAACCGCCGCTTTAGTCAACGAGACCTTGGTGCAGCAGACCTCCCGGAATTCGCATTAACAGGTGATGGACAAGATTTCGTTTCGACCGTCGTATCGGCCTACGCCCAATGTTTTCAGGTCACCAAATCCCGAAGCGATGTCCGTCGGTTAGTCGAGCAAGGCAGTGTGCAATGGCGCGGAGAAAAAGTCCTCGATCCGAAATCAATCCTCCCCTCCGACAGCGTGGGAGTTTTGAAACTCGATAAACTTCGCGCTGTCCGAATCGGGTGACTGCACGCATCTGCTGCCGGTTGCTCTTGGTAACTTCTTGGGTATTAATTCACAGATGATACCTTTCCCAATTCGTCTCCTTGCTCCCTTTTTCGTCGTTTTTTGTATGTCTACGGCTTTCGCAAATATGAGCGAACGTCGCCAAACGGAGTTTCACCTGAAGTTTGACAGCGACGCCAACGAACCCATTTGGGCTGCGGAAAATGATAACGTTATGGGCGGCGTCTCAACCGGTGGTGCAGAAATTCGCGAAGGGATGCTACTATTCACAGGCTCTCTCTCGTTTAAAAACAACGGCGGGTTCGCACAGGTCGGAATCCAGGACCTCGCATGTGATTTTAGCGGGAAAGAGGGGATGAAGCTCCGGGTAATGGGCGATGGCCGGACTTACGAGCTTCGATTTGCCACAAATGCACGCCACCGCGGCTCACGCATTGCTTATAGCGTCGAACTTCCAACCAAAGCCGGGGAGTGGACGGAGGTCAAATTGCGGTTTACTGATTTTAAGCCCAGCCACCACGGCAACCCGTTGGATGGCCCGCCCACAGATCTTTCGCAAATCGAAGAAATGAGTATTTTGATTGGCGATAACCGCGAAGACCCTTTCGCGCTTAAAGTTGATTGGATAAAAGCCGTGTAGCTAGCCCAACATCAATCCTCCGGACGGTAGGTCCTCGTCATCCAATCGGCGATTTCCACCGACTCTGGAATTGTTTCCCTTTTTCACAACGCGTAGAGCTATCAGCCAAGTGGCACTCAGCCTCCTTGGGCGCATCTCCCAAAATACCCGTACACTTCCGCAGAATGGTGGCGACTACGAGTCATGGCGGAGGGGGTGGGATTCGGCAAAAATTCCGTATTTCGATGGTTCTTCGCTATTTCCAGTGGGTGGCGGGGATGGGAAGTTTGGCGGCGGTGAAGTAGAGCATGGTGATGAGATTTTCGGTGGAACGGTAGCCGCGAGCTTTGCGTTTGACGGCGGAGAAGACGCTGTTGAGTCCCTCCA
>JBGSMR010000457.1:0-7715 GCA_041740065.1 Chthoniobacterales bacterium | reverse complement strand
CCTGGCGAGCGCGTATTCGTGGAGCTGACCAAGCGCACTAAAAGGTTTGCCGAGGGCCGAGTGACGGGGTTTTCCGAGCGCTCGGCGCGGCGTGTCGAGCCACCTTGTCCCTATTTTGGCACTTGTGGGGGATGCGCCTATCAGCACCTGCCATACGACGACCAACTGGGCATCAAGTCGGCTCAGGTGGCTCAGATGCTCAAGCGGTTGGGAGGTTTCGAGAATCCTAACGTCCTACCTGCCGTAGCTTCACCCAGCCAGCTAGGATATCGCAACCGGATTACCGTGCATGTCAAACGTGGGCGTGTCGGGTTCTTTCAGCGGGGTGGACAGAAGCTCGTTGAGATCGACCGCTGCCTGCTTGCGTCGGAACCCGTTAATGCGTGGCTGGCCGCATGGCGCAGGCGTGACCTAGATGATGGCGTAAAAACTATCCGCGAAAATAACGAGCAAACGGGGTTTCACCAGACCAACGATGGAATTGCAGATCTCTTGCTGCAAGCCGTGGATCAGATTTTTGAACAAGGTGGCCAGCGGCTCATTGATGCTTACTGTGGGTCAGGATTTTTTGCCAAGCGCCTTGCCGCGCGTTTCGAGGCCGTCGTCGGCATCGAATGGAATACGCTTGCCGTGGAAACGGCGAGAACCACCGCAGCACCGAATGAGACCTATCTCGCCGGTGATGTCGCCCAACAACTGGAGGTGGCATTTGCTGCTGCGCCGGATGCCTCGACCCAGGTCATTCTCGATCCTCCGGCGCAAGGCGTGAGCACAAGTGTCTGTGATGTTTTGTTGAGGCATAAGCCGACGACGATTGCCTATATCTCCTGCGACCCTGCGACTCTTGCACGCGACCTGAAGCTTCTGTCAGCCGGGTATGATTTGGTAAGCGCTCAACCTTTTGACATGTTTGCTCAGACAGCAGAAATTGAAGTATTAGCCGTCATGCGTCGCCGGACGTAGACTTTCTATGATCTATCGCCGTTTTGGCCGCACTGAGCTCCAGATGCCTGTTTTGTCCTGCGGAGGGATGCGATATCAGCATGACTGGAAGGACGTCCCGCTCGCAGATATACCGCGTGCAAATCAAGAGAATCTTGAGGCGACTATCATCCGGTCCGTCGAGGTGGGGATCAACCACATCGAAACTGCCCGGGGATATGGCACCTCAGAGATGCAGCTCGGACAGATCCTTCCCCAATTTCCTCGCGAGAAACTAATCATCCAGACGAAAGTTTCGCCGCGCGATACGCCCGAGGAATTCCTTGAGACGTTTGAAACGTCGATGCAGTATCTGAATCTGGATCATGTGGATCTGCTTTCACTGCACGGGATCAACACGCATCACCTGCTGGATTTGACTCTGCGGCCAGGCGGGTGCATGGATGTATGTCGCCAGCTGCAGCGTGAGGGACGCGTGCGGTTTGTTGGGTTTTCGACCCACGGCCCACAGCAGATGATCGTTGATGCAGTAGAAACGGGCGAATTTGACTATTTTAATGTCCATTGGTACTGGGTGAATCGTCGCAATTGGCCCGCTATCGAAGCCGCCACCCGTCACGATATGGGAGTCTTTATCATTAGCCCGAACGACAAAGGGGGGAAACTCTACGAGCCGCCTCAAAAACTCGTAGAGTTGTGTGATCCGCTCTCGCCGATGATCTTCAACGATCTCTTTTGCCTGCAGCATCCTGAGGTCCACACGCTGAGCATCGGAGCTTCAAAACCTCAGGATTTTGATGAGCATCTACGTGCCGTGGATCGGATGGCTGGGTCAGATGCCGTCGTGGCGCAAATCGATGCACGTCTCGTCGCAGAGATGCAGCGTGTGCTTGGGTGCGATTGGTACGAAAACTGGGAGCGCGGCATCCCGGAGTGCACGGAAATCCCGGGCGAAATAAATGTCTGGGAAACTCTGCGGTTGTCCAATTTTGCCAAGGCGCTCGACCTCGTGGCATTCGGGAAGATGCGCTACAATTTGTTGGGAAATGCGGATCATTGGTTTCCGGGAACCAAGGCGGTAGGATTTGACGATGATGCGATCCGATCCGCGCTTGTTCATAGCCCGTTCAGTGACCGGATTCCGGACCTTTTACGTGAGGCTCACGACCTGTTGGATGACGTGCCAAAAGCGCGACTCAGCGAGTCTTGATGACTCCTAGGCCGCCTCGTCGCGGTTATCGGCCCGGTCTTCAAAGCGGGTGAATTCCTTGAGAAAGGAAAGTGGGATGTCGCCAATCGGGCCATTTCTCTGCTTGGCGATGATGAGTTCGGCTTCCCCGGAAATTTCCTGTTTGGCTTCCGCGTCATCCTCGTAGACCTCGGAGCGCACTAACAGGCCAACAATGTCGGCGTCTTGTTCTATGGAGCCCGATTCACGGAGATCGCTCAACTTCGGACGACCCTTGCTTGCACCTGATCGGCTTTCCGGATTCCGGTTGAGCTGCGCCAGGACAATCACCGGGATATCCAGCTCTTTAGCCAGTGCTTTCACGCCGCTCGAGATTTCGGCGATTTCTATCTGACGATTATCTTGTGCCCGGCGCGAATGCGATTTGAGAAGCTGGAGGTAATCGATGACAACCAACTCGATGTTGTTGCGTTGCCGCATGCGTCGCGCCTTGGCGCGGAGTTCCAGAATGCTGATCCCCGGCGTATCATCGATGAAGATCTGGCTATCTACTAATGATTTGGCAGAGCGATAAATTTTCTCGCTATCCGTACGACTCAGGAATCCGTCGCGAATGCGTTGGAGGTTCACGCGGGCGTTAGAGCAAAGCAAACGTTGAACCAGTTGGCTGCTGCTCATTTCCAGACTGAACACGCCCACGGCCTTCTTCAGTTCGATGGCCACGTGTTCCGCAATATTCATGGCCAGTGCCGTTTTGCCCATCGACGGTCGCGCCGCAATAACAAACATCTCAGCGCCGCGCATCCCGCCCGTCATTTGATCCAACTTGGCAAATCCGGTGGAAAGTCCCGTCAATCCGCCCTTGTTTTTATACAGGTTTTCTATCTCCGCGATCGCCGCCAGCACGTGATCTTTCATCACAGGCAACTCTCCTTTAAAGCGTTCTTCTCCGATCTGAAGGACGCGCGCTTCGACTTCATCGAGAAGCATTTTAACGTCTCCCTGTTCCTCGTAGCAGCGCCCGGAAAATTCGGTGCATGTCGAGATCATCTCTCGAAGTAGAAATTTCTCATGGAGAATGTCGAGGTAGTAACTCGCATTTCCTGCCGTGGGTACAAACGTAAATAGCTCTGAAATTGCTGCACCGCCTCCCGCTTGGTCGAGCAGGTTTTTATCCTCCAACGCCTGCGTGATTGTGATGAAATCAACGGGCTTGTTGTCTTTCCAGATCTCAACAAGCATCAGAAAAAGAACCTGATGCGGCGGGTGATAGAAGTGCTTTTCAGTCAGGCGTTCAATGCACTCCCCCATCACCTCATTGGGTGACAACAGGGCCGAACAGAGCGCACCCTTTTCCGCGTCCATGGCTTGCGGCAATGCCCGATGGACGTCAGCAAGGTAGGATGCCCGCGTTGCTGGATTGGCGGGCTTTCTAGAACGCTTAAAATCCTTCCCGTCCTGAGGACGGGAGGGATCTTCGGTAGGGGATGACTGGGCCATGCGCGCTGGAAGCTGGCGTGGCTGAGGCTACTACGACTGGCGCTTCGCGGAATCCTCTTTATCTGCTCCCTCACCGGATTCGGCGGAGGCAGCGGCGACTTTGATTCGAAGCTTGGCGGTGACGTCTGCGTGGAGTTTGACGGCAACCTCATGCTCGCCTGTTTCCTTGATCCCTTTATCAAGAGAGATGGCATGGCGCGGCAGGTCCACGTTTTTTAATTCCGCTTGGAGACGCTCGGAAATGTCTTTGGATGTGATTGATCCAAAAGCCTTGCCCGTTTCGCCGGTTTCCAGCGTGAAGGTGAGCTTCAGTTTCTGGATGCGGGACGCGAGTTCTTCGGCTGCCGTGACCTCACGCGCTTCACGCTCGGCACGTTTCATCTTGAGATGATTGATCGAACGCAGGGTGCCGGCGTTGACTTCAAGCGCCTTGCCAGTCGGAAGAAGGAAATTGCGAGCGTAGCCGCGACGAACGCGGACGATGTCTGCCTCTGCTCCGAGGGGCGAAAGATTTTGAGTAAGGATAACTTCGGTGTGTGCCATATTCCCAGGTCGGTTGATAGTGATAATCGGGAAGGGAGAGATTAGATGGAGATCCGAGGATGTCAAGCGTTCCGGATATGGAAAAATCGGTTCGGGTCCAGGCGAATTGGCTCACATGAAATGACACCCGGGAATGTCATCGAAAATGAGTCAAAACAGCAAACGAGAGGTGCGTCTGAAAATGCGTGAGCGACACGCGGGACGGGGCAGCGAGGGGCGGAGCAAGTTCAGACATCCTGACCTCTCTGGGAAAGAAGCAAGAGAGCGAGGAAAATCGATGAACTGGATTGAAGGGTTTGAGGCATTGGGGTGATAATGTGGGATGCCGCAAATTCAGTTTCCGATTTTCTCCTCCCACAGCACGGCCATTACCAGCGAACTGGCGTTTCAGGAGCGGGAAGGAACGGTGTGGTATTTCAATGGTCATCTTCCGGTCTTCAGTCACCCGGTGGATGACATTGGCTCATTCCGGTTTTTCACCAGCCAGCTCATCGCCAATGGCAATGCGTCGCAAAGCGAGATTTCACGGGCCTTCGGTGTGCCGCTGGTAGGCGAGAAGCGGGCTTGTAAAAGCTACGGGAGGGAGGGGCTGGGGGATTTTTTCGCCCGCCAGTGCCGCAGGAAGGACACAAACTGACGCCGCAACGCATCGAAGAAGTCCAAGGGATGCTCGATGCGGGAATGGAAGTTCCCATGATCGGGGCGGAACTCGGGGTGTTGCCCAATACGACCCACAAAGCCATCCGCGCTGGGCGGCTCAAAAAAAGCGCGAGCAGCCTGATCGCTCCCCGGGCGGCCCCAGTTGCAGGCGATCCAATCCTGCCAAGCAACCAAGGGGATCGCAGCGTGGTCGATGGAGAGGCGTCCATGGGAGTGGCAACCACCCGCTCCATGGAAAGGGTTGCCGCCGCTCTCGGGACGTTGGAGGGAGCCGAAACGCGTTTTGAACGCGCCGATGATGTCCCGCACGGCGGAGTGCTCTGCGCCCTTGCTGCCTTGCTCGGTTTCGGTCTCTTGCGCCACGCGCAAAACCACTTCAGCCCCCCGAAGGGCTTCTATCCCATTTTTTGTTGCTGGCTTGTCTGGCGCTGGGCCGCGTTCCGAGCCTGGAGCAACTGCGCTACCACTCACCGGGAGAATGGGGAAAACTGCTGGGCTTGGACCGCATCCCTGAGGTCAAAACATTGCGCGACAAAATCGGCATTCTTGGCGACGATGTCGAACGCACTGCGCGATGGAGCGGAGATTTGGCTAAAGAGTGGATGGCCCGTGATGTCGAGGCCGCCGGCGTGCTTCTCATCGACGGTCATGTGCGTGTTTATCACGGCAAAGCCACCAAGTTGCCGCGTCGCTATGTGAGCCGCGAGAAGCTTTGTCTGCGCGGCACCACCGACTACTGGGTCAACGCTCCGGATGGACAACCCTTCTTCTGCGTGACCGAAGCGGTGGATCCCGGCCTGCAAAAAAACCTCGAAGAAGAAATCGTGCCACGCCTGCTTGCCGAGATCGCCGGACAACCCACGCCTGAGGAACTGGCCGCCGAATCGCTACGCCACCGCTTCACCTTGATCTTTGACCGAGAAGGCTACTCGCCGGATCTCCTTTCCCGACTCAAAGCCCAACGCATTGCCATCCTCACTTACCATAAACATCCCGGCCTCGATTGGGAGCACGGCGAGTTCGCCCCGCAAATCCTCACCCATCCCAACGGCGAAAAGAGCACGCTGCAACTGGCCGAACGCGGCACCCGTCTGAGCAACGGCCTTTGGGTACGCGAGATCCGAGCCTTGAGCGAAAACGGCCATCAAACTGCGATCTTGAGCACCGATTACCGCAGCCAACTGGGCCGCTCTGCTGCGGCGATGTTCGCCAGATGGAATCAGGAAAACTTCTTCAAATACATGCGAGAACACTACGGTTTAGATCGTCTGGTCGAGTATGGGATCAGCCCACTTCCTGAGACCACGCGCCTCGTCAATCCCGACTGGCGTGCCCTCGATAGCCAAGTGCGGCGCACCGTCGCAGAACTCAGCCGCGCCCGGGCCGCCTTTGCCGCCCACACCCTCGGAGCCCAAGAAAGCGAGCCCGAGATCGCCGCCCGTCACGAAGAAAAGAAAGGTGCCGCACTCCGTGCTCTGGAAGCCAAGCAAATCCAGCTCGAAGATCTCAAAGCCAAACGCAAAGCCATTGCCAAACACGTCGAACTCAAAGACCTCCCGCCCGAGCAGCGCGTCGCTCAACTGCGCGGCGGCAGAAAGCACTTCATCGACACTATCAAACTCATCGCCTACCGCGCCGAAACCGCCCTCGTCCAACTCGCCCGTGAAACCCTCCGCCGCCATGACGATGCCCGCAGCTTTGTGCGCGGGCTCTTTGCCACCAGCGTCAACCTGCGCCCCGATCCCGCCCGCGGAGAACTGCTCGTCCAAATCCATGGCCAAGCCAAGCCCATCCACGACGCCACTCTTAAGGCCATGTGCACTGAATTCAATGCCACGGAACGCTGCTATCCAGGAACCAATCTCCGCCTCGTTTACCGCCCAATCAGGTCATCCGTTTTCCCCGCAGGTCAGGATGTCTGAGGTTTCAATTTTGTAACATTACTCACTTGTTTCACGGAGCACAAACCATGCCGAACACTATTGGATCGAACCTTAAATGTGGTGTGCTTGTGGTTAGTTAGCACAAGTTTGGAATTTCCCCATGCTTCATCGGCACCAGCGAGGGCATCAACGACCTCACCCCCATCGACCATGACCAATTCACCGCGACGATCCTGAAGGACGCCGCCCTCAGGCTTCCGGCAGGGTTGAGTTTCAAAACAGACTTGATAAACTCCGCGCAATGAATTTCCAGTATCTAGCGATGCGCCAGTTTGCCGGCCGGAGGATTTTCGCGATTTTTTGCGGGATCGTTCTGGTTATTGGTCACTCTGGCACGGCGTTCGCGGATGCACGGGCGGATTTTTTGTTCTCGCTGCAGAGCGCGCTCAAGACGCGGGAGCGGGATGCGTTGCGTGCCTGTTTTGAATTTCGTGGGGCGGATTCTGTGACCGTGGACGCGATTGACAGTGCCATCAACCAAATGCTCTCCTGGCCTACGCACTACGTGAAAGTCACTGAGCGGTCCAACACTGGGCCGGTTTTTCTAGAACGAGACGGCCAAAAAATGACACTGAACGGCGACTGGACGTTTCAGGTTCACATCCATGTCACCAAGCCGCCCAGCCGAGGATTCGTTTTGCCGGGGGGGATCACCGCAGATGGCAGGAATGCCATTCTGATGACCATTCCCGCTTCATAGTTCGGAGCCCGAGGGGACGCCGATGGGCAACCGCTAAGATTGTTACAAAATTGTCACTTTGACTGGTTTGCAACGGTGAGCAGGCCCGTCTTCCCTCTGAGGGCTGTATGCGAAACTCAGATTCCATCTCCCGACTACGTGCCCTTGGCCTTGCGCTGATGGCGCTCGGGATAGTTTTGCCCGTGGCTTCCCAGTCGACTGATGAGTTCATTCGCGACGTGGAATCGACGGGCGAGGT
>JBGSMR010000451.1:0-12599 GCA_041740065.1 Chthoniobacterales bacterium | reverse complement strand
CTTACCGCCCACTTCCAACCCTTCTCTATCACCGGTTTTCCGGACAGGCTCTAGCTGAAGTGGGTCGGAGCGACGTCCGGAATTTGCTTCGCCCGAAAGGGACGCTTTGATTTGCACGCGAATACATTTTCAACCGTCGTTGCACGAGCCCCCAAAAACTTTCGGAAGCTACTTTTGGGTGAGTTGCACGGCAGGAGTCCAGTCGCCCGCCGGAGGATTTTCTGCAAGCTCATTGGCGCGCCGTAGATGGAGATCGGCGAGGTAATCTTCCGGAGCTTCAGTCAAGCAGGCCTGCAACTTGATCGCAGCATTCCGAAACTGCCGCGCCCGAAAAAGGCAAATTCCATCCTCGTAGTCGGTAAGGAATCGATGAGACAAGCCACTCACCGGTGACACCACGGTGAAAATGTCGATCGGTTTCGATTTCCCAGCCACAATTACCAGATCGACCGACCGCAATGGAATCTCGCTCCGCACTAGACTTGCTACGCTTTCCGTGAGGCAGATCTGCTGGTGGTATAGCTTAGTAATTCCCTCCACCCGGGATGCGAGATTGACGGGATCTCCAATCACGGTGGGTTCCATTTTTTCTTCGGATCCGATATTTCCAAAAATGGCACCGCCATGATGGAGGCCGACTCCCACCTGAAGAGTAGGTAAGCCGCGTGCCTGCCACGATTGATTGAGAGTTATTAATCGCTGCTGCATTTCATTCGCCGCTCTGACGGCATGAACTGTATCCTTGGCTGCCCCATTGCTCACAACGTTGCCCCACACGGCCATCAGGCCGTCACCGAGAAATTTGTCGAGTGTGCCTTCGTAGCGAAATACAATTTCCACCATTGCCGCGAAATATTCATTCAGCTGCATCACGACCGAAGAAGCGTCCGCCTCTTCAGCATAGGAAGTAAAACCTCGGATGTCGGAAAATAATACGGTCACTGGAAGCCGAGTGCCGCCGAGGGCAGTGAGAAAGTCATCGCGGTTATCGAGGATTTCACGGACGACATTGCGTGAAACATATCGGTCGAGCGTTGACCGCAAGCGCAGCGCCTCCGTGCGATGGAGCGTGAATGTCCACGCAAGTGAGGCGACCCCGATGGCTAAAATCACAATCACTGGTTTTACCAGCGGAAGGAGAATTAGTGCAGTCCAGAACAGCACCGCGGCGAGTAGTATCCACCCGCACGCCGCAAGCACGATGCCAGCAAGCACCATCGTCGGACGCCGAATTCGGGAGACAACGAAAAACGAACCTCCGCCAACCAGCACCATTGCGCAGGCATTTCCTATCCATCCGGGGTTGGTGTAGAAAGCGCTGGAGAGTGCCGCTGCTATGGCGGACGCATGGACTAAGGGACCGGGGAGTCGGGAATCTACTGGTGTTGCGTGAAAATCCTGAAGCCGATTTGCAGACGGGCCGATCACAACAATCTTATCTCTAAAAACCTCGCCTTCTCGCAATGGGTTTTCCCAATCGGTTTCCACAAAAATGCTGTAAAAGGGAACGCGTAGGAGGGTTTCCGGATTAGGAAATAAAAATGCGACCGGTTCATGTCCGGCAGGGATGAGATCCGCGCGTCCGAACGCCATCAATGTCGCGGCAGCGAGGGAGCGGTATTCCGTGGCTCCCACTACGGGCGATTGTTGCGCTCGGGCCCAAAGCGGCGTTTGCCAGACGATCGAGCGGATAAATCCCATCTCGGGCCAAAAATTTGCGTAGCCAACGCGAGGATCTGTCGCAGGGTCGGTGATCAGCGACGCGGCGGGCATCGTAATCGACGGAATCGTCGGGTTAGTGGATTGCGAGGCATCGTAAAAGTTCGATGCAAGGACGACTTGGTCGCGGTGGAGGTCCAGAGTCTTTCGAAGCGCTTCATCTCCCTCGCGTCCGGCATCGAAGATGAGATCAATCACAACCACTGCCGCGCCCGCAGCAATTAATTTATCGATTGCAAGGGCAAAAATATTGCGCGGCCATGGCCAGCCGCTTTTTGCCATTTCGGACAATGCCGGAGAGGATTCGATGTCTTCGGGCCACAGCGCATCCAGGGTCAGAGATTGCTCATCAACTTCTAAGGATACGAGCGCCTCTGTTTGGACCTTGTTGCTGGCGGTCGCCATCAACTCATTTTGCGCCCGCGCTTCGGTCTGAGCCAGGGAGTCCAGCAGGGGCAACACGACGATCCCCATGAGGGCGCTGACTGCTGTGATGATCAGCAACCCGCGGATGCGATGCCGCTCGCGGTCTTGTGCGGCGCTGCGCTTGGCTTTCATCGCTGCGGACGGGTAGTGATGTCTTTAAGTGAGAAAACCCGTTTAGCCATATGGCGAAACGGGTTTTCTCGGAGCGGGGGGGAAATCCGCGAAGATATAAGCCCCCTTAGATGAGGCCTTTGAAAGCTTTGCCTACTGAAAATTTGACCGTCTTTGAAGCCTTGATCTTAATTTTTTCACCAGTCTTTGGATTTACGCCGAGACGGGCTTTGCGAGCAGCTACTTTGAATGTTCCGAAACCAACCAGCTGAACCGATTTAGACTTTTTTACACCCAACTTGATCGATTCGAGAACCGCGTTCAACGCGCGCTCAGCTTCTGCCTTGCTAACATCTTTTCCGAGGGATTTTTGGACGGCTTCAACGAGTTGGACTTTGTTCATGTAAATGTGGTGTAGGGTGTTTGCGATATAAGCATGGCGGTCCAGAGCTGTCAAATATGTTTTCCCAAAATATTCAGAACCGCTTGCTTGGCGGTAAGAAATGTCTATCAGATGCTTGGTCAATGACATTCGACGAGCAGATAGCCTCCTTTTTATTGAAGCGTCCTGAGATTGACCCGAGCGCATGGATTGGTCCGCACACATTTGTGGCGGGTGACGTGAAGGTTGGAGCCAATGCAAGCATTTGGCCGGGGTGTTCGCTGCGTGGGGACATCGCGGAGATTCGGATCGGCGCGAATTCAAATATTCAAGATAACGCCGTGGTCCATGTGGCCGATGATTTGCCCGCCATCGTCGGGGAATGGGTCACCATCGGCCATCAAGCCACGGTGCATGCCTGTGTGATCGAAGATGAGACCCTCATTGGGATGGGTGCTATTATCTTGGACGGTGCGCGGATCGGTTCGCGCTCAATTGTGGGAGCCAATGCTACCGTGACACCGGGCACACAGATTCCGCCGGGTTCACTAGTGCTGGGGTCACCCGGAAAGGTCGTGCGCATGCTTTCGCCGAGTGAGCAGTCGGACGTCCGTCGCTGGGCGGAACGCTACGTGACTCTCTCGCGTCATTACATGGCGCTTGTGCCGCAGTTGTGATAAGGCTTTCGCATGAGCCATTCCGTCATCGAAGTCCGAGTCAAAGCCCTGATCCCCACTGGGAACGGCGTAGCTGTCTTCCTTGGAACGGACGAAAAGGTATTTGTGATTCAGATTGATGCAGGAGTTGGCAGTGCCATCAGCATGTTCATGAGCGGTCAAGCCAAGGAGCGTCCGCTGACGCACGACCTGATGACGATGTTACTCACTGCGCTTGGTGCTCGGGTGGAGCGAGCCGTAATCAATGATTTCCAGAACGGGACGTATTTCGCGCGGCTCATAGTTGTCGTGGAAAACGAAATTCAGCAGCGGAAGATTATCGAGTTGGATGCCCGTCCGAGCGACTGTATTGCGCTTGCAACCCAGCAGAAGGCACCCATTTACGTGACAGAGGAAGTCTGGTCCGACGCCGAAGACATGACGGACGTTTTGGAACGCGTCCAAGAGGAAAAGAGCGACGAGGAAAAAAGCGAATAATTCGGACTTCCGTAGTGCAAGGGATCACATCCGCGGGATCGTGATGCCTTCCTGCTTCATATATTTCCCACCGCGGTCTGCATAGCTCGTCTCGCAGACTTCGTCTGCCTTGAAAAATACGACCTGCGCCAATCCTTCGTTGGCGTAGATCCGGGCGGGGAGCGGCGTCGTGTTGGAAATCTCAAGCGTCACATGCCCCTCCCATTCAGGTTCGAATGGCGTGACGTTCACGATGATTCCGCAGCGCGCGTAGGTGGATTTTCCCACGCAGATCGTCAGAACATCGCGCGGGATCCGAAAATATTCCACGCTCCGTGCGAGAGCGAACGAGTTGGGTGGCACAATACAGATGTCAGTTTTAAGATCCACAAACGATCTCGGATCAAACGCCTTCGGGTCCACCACCGTGTTGTAGACATTCGTAAAAACCTTGAATTCATCGGATACCCGCAAGTCGTATCCATAACTCGAAAGCCCGTAGCTGATGAGCCGGTGACCGTCTTCGGCCGCGCGAACCTGCCCATCGGTGAATGGTTCGATCATTGCGTGTTGTTTGGCCATCCGGCGGATCCATGTATCTGAACATACTGACATGAGGTGGGGAATACACGATGTGTGCCCGCTGCGCCAACCTGAGAATGCGGCCCAGGCAAATATTTTTAGTTGCGGCGCGAGGAAATTCGGCGGAACCATAAAGCCAGATGCAACCCAAACCTGACTCGGCCCTCATCGTTGTAGGCCATGGATCCACGCTGAACCCCGATTCAAGCGCTCCCACATTTGACCATGCCGACACTCTCAAAAGCCTCGGAATTTTCGGTGAGGTTGCGACCTGCTACTGGAAAGAAGAGCCATCCATGAGAGAGGTTCTCCGGATGGTAGAAAGCCGGGATGTTTACATCGTTCCGAATTTCATCAGCGAAGGCTATTTCACGCAAACCGTGATTCCGAGGGAGTTTCAGCTCGATGGGCCGATCACGCATCGCGAGCACCGGACGTTAAAATACTGCGCGCCCGTCGGTAGTCACTCCAGTATGACGGGTGTCATCCTCCACCGGGCAAAGGAAACACTGCAAGATACCGATCCCGGCCAAACGAGCCTGATCATTGTCGGCCACGGGACCAATCTGAACGATAACTCAGCGAAAGCAGCAAAGGACCAAGTCCAGCGCATTGGAGAAATGGGGATCTATGGCGAGGTCTTGTCGTCCTACATGGAAGAACCCCCATTGATTTCTGAATGGGATACGATGACTGCCTTCCCCAATGTCCTTGTGGTGCCGTTTTTTATTGCGGATGGGCTGCATAGTTTTCAGGACATTCCGGTGTTGCTTGGAGTCGAGGAGGAGGGAATGCCCGCGGCAAGCCAGAGGGATGTGTTTCGCCGCAACCCGTATGTGTTGCGCGGAAAGCGACTTTACTACGCAAGCGCGATCGGGACCGAGCCGATGATGGCGGATGTCATCATCGACCAGATCGAGGCGTTCGACGCGATGCACGCGAACACGCGCTCGCAACCGAATTAACTGGCAACCGGCAGGCTTACCCGCATTTGACAATTGTCAGCTGTCGCTTACGATCCCAAGCTTAGAAATCACATGGATACATTGAATGATCGAGCGAACAACCGGTTCGTTTCCCACGCTCCGGGCCATTGGCCTGAAATTCCGGCTGAAAAATGGAATGATTGGCGCTGGCAACTAAAGAACCGGGTCACCACGCTCGACCAGCTTGAGCGACATCTCAGGTTAGTCCCCGAAGAGCGCGCCGGTGCAATCCTCGCTGGCAGCAAGCTCTCACTGGGAATCACGCCGCACTTTTTTAATCTGATCGACCCGGATGATCCAGGCTGTCCGATTCGCCGTCAGGTGGTGCCGAGACTCGAAGAGGGGACGACCGCGCCGTGGGAGATGGCTGATCCGTGTGGAGAGGATTCGCACATGCCGGTGCCGGGTCTTGTCCATCGTTATCCGGATCGTGTGCTGTTTCTTGTGACGGACCGTTGCGCTTCCTATTGCCGGTATTGCACTCGAAGCCGCGTCGTCAGTGGTGCTGGAGAACAGGAGCTTCATACGGAGTTCGATGAGATTTTTAGCTACCTTGAATCCCACACCGAGGTCCGCGACGTGCTGCTTTCCGGGGGAGATGCTTTGTTATTTTCCGATGATAAATTGGAAGGAATTCTGAAGCGGCTCCGGGCCATGGAGCACATCGAATTCATCCGGATCGGCACGCGTGTCCCAATATTTCTTCCTCAGCGCATCACACCGGAGCTCTGTAAGATGCTTCAAAAATACCATCCCCTATGGATGAGCGTGCATGTCAATCACCCACGCGAGCTCACGTCGGAGGTGCGTGACGCATTGTCCCGTCTCGCGGATCATGGAGTGCCGCTGGGAAACCAGAGCGTCTTGTTAGCTGGGGTCAATGACAATCTCCCGATCATGCGCGATCTGGTGCATAAGCTGCTGCTCTGTCGCGTCCGGCCCTACTACTTATACCAGTGTGACCTAATCAAGGGCTCTGCTCATCTGCGTGCATCCGTTGCTAAAGGCGTCGAAATCATTGAAGGACTCCGCGGACACACCACGGGATATGGAATCCCTCAATTTGTGATCGATGCCCCTGGCGGAGGGGGCAAGGTTCCCGTCAATCCGGGGTATGTGCTCTACCATGACGCAGAAAAAGTTGTGATCCGAAACTACGAGGGCCGGATCTTCGAGTACCCTGAGCCCGCAGGATCGACGGCACGGGATTTAAACAACGGAATCTCGCTCGGCGAGGCGACGCCCCTGCAGGTTCTATTGGACTGAGCTTACCTCGTCGCAGGGACCTGGTGCGGAAAAATCCTTGAATTAGGCTGGGTCCCGCGCTCCATTCTTCCCCAATATGAAGCAACTTTCTGAAGAGGCGCTGGTGTCCGCATTAAATTGGCGCTATGCGACGAAGGCATTTGACCCGGTTGCCAAGATCGACCCGACCACCTGGGCCGCGCTCGAACAATCACTGGTAATGTCGCCGTCATCGTTTGGCTTACAACCGTGGCGCTTTTTAGTGGTTAGTGATCCTGTAAAACGCGAGGCACTCGTGCCGTTGTCCTGGGGCCAACGCCAGGTCGCTGATGCCTCTCACCTCGTCGTTTTTGCGGTAAAGCATCCGCTGACTGCGGAAGACGTTCATAGTCATATCGAACGCACAGCAGAAGTGCGTGGCGTGCCTGCTGAGAGCCTTCTGGGATTTGAAAAAGTGGTCGCTGGATTTTTGGATCAGCCTCCCTATCCGCTCGACATCCGGGAATGGTCCACGCGGCAGGTATACCTTGCGCTCGGGACATTCATGACCAGCGCGGCGTTGCTGGGGGTTGACACCTGTCCCATGGAGGGAATCGATCCTGCGGGATTTGATCGGGTCCTCGGATTGGAAGGCACGGGCTATTTCACCGCCGTCGCCTGTCCGGCTGGCCACCGGTTGGCATCAGACAAATATGCCTATGCTCCTAAAGTGCGCTTCCCTTCCGATTCAATGATTCACAAACTCGAGTAAAAGACTTCGGAAAATGGTGGAGGTATGGGGAGTCGAACCCCAGACCTTCTCATTGCGAACGAGACGCTCTACCAACTGAGCTATACCCCCACGGGTTGGGCACACAGAGTGCCTAATCACATAATAAAGATCCACGAAGTTGTGCGATCCCGCAATGGTTTTTGTCCGCGAAGAGGTCAAAAATAGTCTCAAAATTTGATATTGTTTCTAGCCATGGGTTGCAATGGAGTGGCTTGATACGTATAAAAACATTGTCTGCGATTTGGATTCCGCGGCGTGCACCTTCCCTATTGATGTCTCAGAAATTTTCCGCAATGACCTTTAATATGCAATTCGGCCAGCGGTGGGACCCTGTCGAGCTTGCAAACGCCCCGATCCAGCTCGAATCGACCATCGAATTGCTCAAAGAACACACCCACGACGTCATTCTGCTGCAGGAGGTGGAGAGGGCTCGTGTCGGGGGAGCGCAGGTGGATCCCCCGCCGAATTTCTCGCGGATTCAGGCAGCATTTCCTGACTACCACGGCGTGTTTGCGTATCCGCGGATCAACCCTGATGAACTACCTTTTGGGATTGCTCTGGCGATTTTATCGCGCACTCCGATCACCGGCTTCTCGTCTTGTGCGCTGCCTCCCGCCAACGTGCAGTTTGAATTTGAAGGCGAGCCCAAGATGCCGTCCCACCGTCAGCTCCTACGTGCGACGACCGTGATCAATGGCCATCCGATCGAGCTTTTCAATACGCATCTCCAGGCGTTTTTTATGATCCACGCGACCAGTAATGAGCACCGGGAGCAGCGGGACATTGTCGAGCAGGCGATCCGGCGCGCTGGCGGTGCAGCGTTGCTCGGCGGGGACTTTAATTGTGCGCCGGATGAGAACGTGGTCGAGCAGTTTGCTGATGCGGGATTCCGCACGGCGCAGACCGAGGTGATCACATGGCGCCACCGCCCCTACGTCACGGACCACTTGTTTTTTAATAACCATCTGCGGTTGCTGGAGTCGAGTGTCATTGATACCGATTGCTCGGATCATCGACCGGTCTCTGCGGTGTTTGAACTGGGAGCCTGATCTGTCATGCGATTGATTTCTTGGAATGTAAATGGCCTGCGAGCCATCTTGGGGAAAGGCTTTTTGGATTTTATGACAGAGGCGAATGCCGATGTGATTTGCCTCCAGGAAATTAAGGCGCGGGAAGATCAAGTCGCTGAAATCCTATGGCCGGAGGGATACCATCGGTTTTGGAACTCTGCGCAAAAACCGGGATATTCGGGCACAGCGATATTTTCCCGAATAGCACCGGTTTCCGTGCGAAGTGGTATTGGAATTGACCTGCACGACAGCGAGGGTCGTGTAATTACTGCCGAGTTTGGGTCGTTTTTCCTCGTCAATGTTTATGTTCCGAACTCCCAGCGTGAACTCACTCGGCTCAGCTACCGAACCGAATCGTGGGAACCTGCATTTTTGGCATTCCTCAAGGATCTGGAGAAAATTAAGCCAGTGATTGTCTGCGGAGACCTGAACGTGGCCCATCGGGAAATCGACCTGGCGCGGCCGAAAGATAATGCCAAGAATGCAGGCTTCACGCCCGAGGAGCGATCCTGCTTCCAGAAAGTGATCGACGCCGGGTTCATTGACACGTTTCGCCAGCGGAACCCCGATGCCGGTGGACACTACACCTGGTGGAGCTACATGAATCAGGCGCGCGTCCGGAATATCGGGTGGCGGATCGACTATTTTTGTATTTCGCCGGCGCTTGAGCCGTTGCTGCATGACGCATTTATCTGGCCGCACGTGAAAGGAAGCGATCATTGTCCGGTTGGGGTTGATCTTTGCTAGACGTGGTGTAACGTCCCCGACTTATGCAAATACCATCCCTATCCATGCTCTTTGGTTTTATCCTAGCCGTCCTCGGTGTGGCAGGTTTCGTCTTTACAGGAAGCTCCAGTTTCACTGCGCTGATTCCAGCTGTCTTCGGCGTGATTCTTTACATCTGCGGCCGTGTGGGGATGTCTGCACCACATCTCCGAAAGCATGTCATGCACGTCGCTGCATTAGTGAGTCTGGTTGGCATTCTGGGCGTGCTGCCTCGCGTCGTTGGCAAGTTGCCTGCGCTATTCGCTGGTCAGCCCGTTGAACCGAGCACGACGGCGGTGGTTCTCCAACTGATCACGGCAGTGCTTTTGCTCGTCTTTCTGGTGCTCTGCATCAAGTCTTTCATTGATGCTCGCAAGGCCCGCCTCGCAGCCAAGTAATTTTTCCAGACTGATATATTATGAAAATTCCATTTCCTTCCCGCAGTTCTATCGCTGCAAATGCAGCCTACATCACATTGATCCCAGTGCTGATCATCGTAATGATCGCACTATTCCTAGTCACCAGCGCCTTTGTTGTCGTGGATGCTGGAAATGTCGGGGTGGTGAAACGTCTTGGCGCGGTGCAGCCCGAGGCGCTGCCAGAGGGGTTTCATTTTAAGCGTCCCTTTGTGGATATCGTCGAGCAAGTGAACGTTCGTCTCGTGCCAGTGCAGGTCAAAGCGAGTGCCGCCTCGCGGGATCTCCAGACAGTAACGACCGACGTCACGGTCGCGTATTCCGTGAACGGAGAGTTCGCTCCGATAACATTTCAGCGGATCGGAGATACGAGGAAAGTGGCGGCTGCAGTCGTAGAACCTGCCATCCAAGAATCGGTGAAGGCAGTGACTGCTCAGTTCAGCGCAGAAGAGCTGGTAACAAAACGTGCTCTGGTGAAACAAAACATCCAAGCGGCCATCGAATCTTTCATCACGAGCACTTTGAATGAAAAAGACATCGGCAACTCGGTGCAACTGGCAAACGTCGCGATCACCGATTTTGCTTTCAGCGATGAATTCAATCGTGCCATCGAGGCGAAGGTCAAGGCGGAGCAGGAGGCGATGCAGGCAAAAAATGAAAAGATCCGACGAGTGACGCAGGCGGAAGCATCCGCTGCTGAGCGCGAACTCGCCGCCGATGCCGAGGCCTACAGCACCGAAGTCCAGTCCAAGGCCCGTGCAGACGCGATTAAACGCGAGGCCGCGGCTCTTACAGATAATCCAGAGCTCATTCAGCTTCGTGCGGTAGAAAAATGGGACGGTGTTTTGCCGCGCATGCAGGGGTCGAGTGTGATTCCATTCCTGAATGTCGGGTCGCTGGCTGATCAGCCTGCAGCTCAGCCTTAGAGCGGGTCTTCTTCCGTCGAAGACAGCGGTATGTCCTGCGGCGAGGTGGGAACATTCTCTCCTCGCAGCTCAAGCACGCGAAGGATCGTTTCCTCAATCAGGTTGTTCGGGCACGATGCGCCTGCGGTGATTCCAATGGCAGCCGGGCCGATGGGTAACCATCCTTCCGTGCTGACTTCGGCCTTCAAATGAAGATCAAAATGCTGGATCGTTTCGGGTTCGCGCAAGCAATCTGCGTTCCGAATAAAATACGTCGAGACAGCTTTTCCTCCGATTTCTGCGAGGTGCGTGGTATTTGAGCTGTTGTAGCCGCCAACGACAAGGAGCACGTCGAGGCGCGTGCGCAAGAGATCAAACAAGGCGTCTTGCCGCTCCTGAGTAGCTCCGCAAATAGTATCGAAAAACCGGAAATTCGCCGTGTCGCCACCATCCCGGTCACTGATCGCATCCCGGAGGCGCTGTTGAACCTCCTCGGTTTCACTGCGAAGCATGGTGGTTTGGTTGGCCACGCCGATCCGAGCAAGATGTAAGTCGGGATCAAAGCCTTCAGAATATGCACCGTGAAATTCGTCAAGCAGGACGGCCTTCGAGAGCGTGCCACGTAAAAATTCACAAACCCGATCCGCTTCCTTCAAATTCAATACGACTAGGAAGTGCCCGCCCCCGGAGCCAAGCGCGTGGGATGCTGTCGCCCGTGTTTCCTCATGACCGGATTTGCCGTGAATGATTGATGTCACTGCCTCGCGCGAGTTTTGTCGCACCCGTTTCCACACGCTCATCACGTCGCCGCACGTCGTGTCCACAATCTGACAGCCGATCAACTTGATTCGGGCGACGGTTGTGACCTCGCTGCCGAAGGCAGGGACGATCACGACGTCGTCGTTCGTCAATCCAGCGAACTCGGTCTCGGTAGGGCGCGCTTCCAGCGGTAAGATCCCCATGGCTGCGATCTGTGCATTGACGTCCGGGTTGTGGATAATTTCACCGAGGAGGAAAATGCGCTTGTCTGGAAATACCTTGCGCGCAGCGTAGGCAAGATCAATGGCGCGCTCGACGCCGTAGCAAAATCCAAACGCCTTCGCCAAATGGATCGTCGTTTTTCCAATCACAGCCCGACCTCCCGCGTTTCGGATGCGCTCGACCCACTCGCTGCGATAGTGGCCCTCAACTTCGGCTTGCACGCGTGCCATCACCTCCGGGGTGCGAAGATTCACACGAGGGCGTGGGACTGGCGCGGTGGCAGGTGCGGTCATTGACTACACATATACTATCCCAGGATGATTTGAAGCGTTGAAAACCGGACGCCGAATATTTTCTTTTGCGGAGGAAGACAATCGGAAGTGGAAATAGCGGGCTGCCGTGTTACAAACTGGCATTCGTTTTTCCTTACCGACTTTCTTTTTTAATGGATCCTGACCTTCCGTGGTTTCAATTTAGTTTTCAGGACTTCAGCTTTGCTTTCCTGAGCATCTTGCTTGAGGGAGCCCCGTTTCTATTGCTTGGCACTTTGATCTCTGGGGTGATCGACCAATATTTGCCCGCGCGTTTAATGACTCGCATTCTGCCGCGGAACCCTTACGCCGGTATCCTGGTGAGCGGCACGCTGGGGATATTTTTTCCGATGTGTGAGTGCGGGGTCGTACCTGTGATCCGGCGTCTAATCGCCAAAGGCCTGCCGCTCTCGCTGGGTGTCACATACATGCTGGCGGCGCCCATCGTGAACGTCATAGTCGGGATCAGCACGTTCGCGGCATTCCGAGGGCAGTTCCCTGCGGAGATGACGAGCCTGCGCCTCGGACTTGGATATTTTGTAGCCGTGTTGGCTGGAATGGCGGTGCACAATTTGCGAATGAACGTCGTCTTAAAACAATCAGTGATTGCTGAAATCGCACGGCCGGGGAGCGGTGCGGAAGCAGCACCGCAGGGTCATCTCCGGCGGATGGCTAGGGCGCTGGATGTCGCGGTGAGGGATTTCTTGGCGATGATGGTGTTTTTTGTTCTTGGTGTTGCCGCAGCGTCCACTTTTAGCACGGCTGTGAACCAGGAAATCATCTTGCCGTTGGCGA
>JBGSMR010000397.1:0-4214 GCA_041740065.1 Chthoniobacterales bacterium | reverse complement strand
GGTCGCGGCGAGTTTCTCGATGATCGGGTTGGGCAGGTACTCGGTGAACAGCGACATCTGCGGCGGCCCCCCGGAATTCGCGGCCTTGGCCGCTTGCGGCTTAGCACTCGCACTGGCGTGACTCACCGCTAAATCCGCGAGCAACTGATTCGCACGCTTGGAGAGACGGAGTTCATTCGACGCCACCAGTGCCCGGTGCGTTCCCTTGCAGCCTTCGAAAAGAGCGAAGAGGCTGACGACTGGCGCGAACTCATGCGCCTTTTCATGGTCCGCCGCACCCGCAGTTTCATTCAAGAAAACTACGCAACGCCCGATCCGGACACCGGGCGACGCTTCCTCACCTTTCAGGATGGCAGCCGATCCTATTTTCCAGACCGGATTCCAAAAACGGTGAAGGTGAAAATAGACCCCAAAAACCCGGACGACCAATACGCACGCCTTTACGCTCAGGACGTGGTTGATTCGATTAACGCGCTGTCGCTACCTCGATATGGGCTCGGAAACTACGTTGTGCCAAGTCCTCACCATCCACCCACGGCGAGTGAAGGTAAACAGCTCGACGACCTCTCCCGTGCAGGCAAGCGCCTGATGGGATTTTGCCGCACCAATTTATTCAAACGCCTCGAAAGCAGCGGCGAAGCGTTCCAACTCTCCATCGAGCGGCACATTCTGCGGAATTACATCTTCCTCCACGCTCTCGAACACGATCTGCCACTTCCGATTGGCACCCAAGACAATGGCCTTCTGGATGCTGGCAGCTACGACGAAGATCCCGAAGACTCCAGTCCCGAGGCCGCATTATTCGGCGACGACGGAGGCGAGGAAACTCACGAGGCGGAGTCGCTCGACCTCTCCGGAGAAGTGAGCTTTAAGAAGCGGGCGGCAGAGACCTATAAACTCTACGCGACCCAGTTCAAAACTCGCTTCAAGTGGCTGCGTGCGGCGCTTTTCATCGACACACTCGCCACGGATCTCAGGGCCGATGGCCACGCCTTAATGGACGTTCTCGCCCGCTGTGGTGACTGGCAGGCAGAGGCGGATGCCAAGCTTTCCGCGCTGGATAAACTCCTGAGAAAATCCCACCCGGAGGAGAAGGTCCTCATCTTTACGCAGTTCGCCGACACAGTTCGCTACCTCACCAAGCACCTTCAAGCCCGGGGCATTGCAAATCTTGCTGGAGTCACGGGTGGCTCAGACGATCCGACGAATCTGGCATGGCGCTTCAGCCCCACCAGCAACCGTCACGAATCGAACCGGAGCAACCCCGCTTTTCTCCCGGAAAATGAACTTCGTGTGCTTATCGCAACGGACGTTCTTAGTGAGGGGCAAAATCTCCAAGACGCCGCAGTCATTGTGAACTACGACCTTCCGTGGGCCATCATCCGACTGATCCAGCGAGCCGGACGTGTGGATCGTATCGGCCAAAAATCCGACAAAATCCTGTGCTACTCTTTTCTTCCTGCGGACGGCATTGAGAAACTTATTCAGCTCCGTTCCCGGGTGCGTTCACGGCTGAAAGAAAATGCCGAAGTGGTCGGCACCGACGAGGCATTTTTTGAAGACGACCGGGAGACGCAAAAGCTACTCGATCTTTACAATGAGAAATCCGGCACATTGGACGGCGATGCGGATAGCGAAGTGGATCTCGCATCCTACGCCTATCAGATCTGGAAGAACGCCACGGATGCGGACCCCACGCTGAAATCAACTATCGAAGCACTACCCGACGTGGTCTTTTCGACCAAAGAGCACCCCGCTGCCGCAAAAAAGCCACCGGGCGTTCTCGTATATCTCCGCACAGCCGAGGGTAATGATGCCCTTGCTTGGGTCGATAAATCGGGGAAATCTGTCACGCAATCCCAGTTTGAGATCCTTCGCGCCGCCGAGTGTGCACCCGAGGCACCGGCGTTGCCGCGCCGTGAAGACCATCACCACCTCACACTCAAGGGAGCAGAGCATATCGTCTCTGAGGAGAAAGCGGTCGGTGGCCAACTGGGCCGCCCCTCCGGTGCCCGATTCCGCACCTACGAGCGGCTCAAACGCCACGCCGAAGCCGTGAAAGGCACGCTCTTTGATCGGCCTCAACTCGCCAAAGCCATTGAGGAAATTTACCGTTATCCGCTCCGCCAATCCGCTACGGATACCCTGAACCGGCAACTCCGCTCCGGAGTCACCGACGAAGGGATTGCGGACCTAGTGATTGCCCTGCGCGACGACGACCGCCTTTGCCTCGTTCACGAGGACGAGCAAAGCCACGAACCGCAGATCATCTGTTCGCTTGGGTTAAGAGAGGGGGATTCATGATATTGGTCTATCTTGACGAATCTGGGAACACAGGCACCAATCTCTCGGACACGCAGCAGCCTATTTTCATTCTGGCTGCATTGATGGTGCCTGAGCATCTCTGGCAGACACTTGAGTCTGAACTCGCAGCGGCGGTGCAAAAAGAATTTCCCGAGGCACCCGCCGATGCTTTTGAAGTTCATGCCGCTGAGCTTCTCAACCCCAAGGGAGGCACGTATTTTCGGAAGGTCTCAGTCGAGAAGCGCCTGGCGCTGTATAAGGCGTGGATGGATATTGCCGCCAAGCACGAGTTGAAAGTCATCTATCGGGCGATTGTGAAGAAACGTTTTGCTCGCTGGCTGAATGACACCTTCGGCTCGGGGGTTTTGATCAACCCCCACATCGCAGCCTTTGCCTTCATTGCTCAAGTCGTAAATGACTACCTCAAGAACGATCCGAACCACCAGTTCGGCATTCTAATCTCCGACGAAAACAAAGAAGTCGTCAAAGACATCGAAAAATCCATTCGTCTACTGCGATTCGACGGTTCCGTTCTCCGATTGAGTCAGATCATTGAAAAAGGTTTCTTCATCGAATCCCATCACAGCCTTCTACTGCAGCTTTGTGATTTGTCGGCTTACGCCTTGCGCCGACATGAAGAAGCCAAAGCAGGAATTCCCGTCAAAGCACTTTACCAACACGTTATCCCTTGGGTCCAGCCCCTCATCCATCGAGGAAAGGAACCGATGGCCGATGTGCTTACATGGTTGGAAGATCAGTATAAAAAAGGAGCGGCCAGGGGCATTGCCTCGGGAACGGAATAGGTCCGAACCACACTGGTCGCTAATGCAACATGGACGATTCCAAAAAACTTTCAACCCGAAAAAGTAGAAAAGATTTATGCCGCTAGACAAAACCGCCGCCCGCCAACGCATCCAGAGTTTCGATTTCTCAGGTCTATTCACTCAGGAGCTGGGATGGGATTGGCACAAAGCCACCCTGCCCGTCACGGCTCTCGGTCACGAATTCACCCTCCAAGCCATTGCAGAAAAACGTGGATTCGTTGCGTGGCATTGTCCAACGCCCGAGGGGGGCCAGTTCCCGAACTCCGCCGCTCGCCGCCGGATCGAGCGCGAGGTAGCCAAAGCTGCCCACGAGCACCTCATCGTTTTCACCGATGCTGCCCAGTCACAGCAAGTCTGGCAATGGGTCCGCCGGGAGGCCGGTTCGCCCCTGCGCGTCCGCGAGAATACTTGGGCCCGGACCCAATCGGGAGAAATCCTGCTTCAGAAACTGGACCGACTGTTCGTGTCGCTCGATGAAGAGGAAGCGCTGACGCTGCTTGATGTCACTGGCCGGGCCAAGTCCAATGTGGACGAGCGTGTCACCAAAAAGTTCTACGAAGAGTTCCGCAAGCAGCACGGTGCCTTCCTCAAGTTCATTACCGGCATTCCGAATCAGGGCGATCACGAGTGGTATGCCTCTGTCATGCTCAATCGACTGATGTTCGTCTATTTCGTGCAGAAAAAGGGGTTTCTCGATGGCGACACCAACTATCTCCGCAACCGCCTGAATCACCTGAAGGAAACCAACAAAGGCGACAAGTTTTATTCCTTCTACCGCGCCTTCCTCCTCCGCCTGTTTCACGAGGGGCTTGGCAGCAAAGACCACGATGGCGAACTAGCCAAACTCATCGGTCGCGTCCCTTATCTCAACGGCGGCATCTTCGATGTCCACCAGCTCGAACGCGACTACGGCAAAGAAATCCAGATCCCAGACAAGGCCTTCGAGGCCGTCTTCGATTACTTCGACCGCTACCATTGGCACCTCGACGAACGCCCGCTCCGCTCCGACAACGAGATCAACCCCGATGTCCTCGGCTACATCTTCGAGAAATACATCAACCAGAAGCAGATGGGAGCCTACTACAC